>JAXDOA010000521.1:0-4120 GCA_034669125.1 Hyphomicrobiales bacterium | reverse complement strand
ATCGAAAGGACACTAGCAACCTATTGATCTAGTGTGGCTTTGGTTCAGAAGTCCGCATTGCGGACTCGCTGCGAGAATGATGCGGACTTCTGAACCGCCACACTAGCGCACTGCAACACAATCTGTGTGCGCCGCACAAGAGGGAACCAGACCTCGTCCTTTAGGCATCTATCCGCCGGGCAGAATGAACGATTTTGGCAAAATCCTACCGGTTTCTTAACCATTCCGGGTTTGCATAGGTCCGGTATTTCCACGTCTCACCTGTGGCTCCCGGAGTGGCCGATGCTTCTGTCACGCTTTAGCACCGATTTCTCGGTGCGCACGCGCCTGATCGTTCTGTCGCTGATCCCGGTCGTCGGGTTCGCGGCGGTCGCTTTCGCATATCTGTCGAGCGAGCGGGCCGTCGAGATGGCGTTCGGCAGCGTGCAGCAATCCTCGCGCCTGGCCGAGGCAAGCCGCGCGTTCAAGGACTCGCTCACGTCCATGCAGGTGCGCGCCAAGGATTTCGTGGCGCAGCCGCAGCCCGGATTGATCGCGCGCTTCTCCGATGCGCACGACGCCGCGATGGACAGCCTGAAGACCATCCAGGAATTGGCCAGCGACGGCGACAGGCAGACCCTGACCGCGCTCGGCGGACGCGTCGCCCATCTGAAAGCCACTTTCACAGGTCTGACCGCCGACCAGGACGAGCTGGGCCTGACCGAGTTCGAAGGCATCCAGGGAAGCCTGCGTGACGGCGGCAACACGATGGAGCGGATCGTCAACGAGGACATGTCCTGGCTCTCGGACGCCGACCAGCGCAAGATTCTGATCCCGCTGATGCTGATGCGCCGCTCCGAGGCCGAATACCGCCTCACGCGCGCCGAGCCGGCCCACAGCGCGTTCAAGCAGGAGCTGGCGAATTTCGAAAAGGCCTTCGCGGCGATCGTGGCGGCAGCCGTAATGAAGCAGCAGCTCAGCGATCAGGTGAAGGCCTACACCGAGGCATTCGGCAACTGGATCGCCAGCACCAACAAGATTTCACGCGCCATCGCGGTCATCAGCGCGGAGACGCGCCAGATGCTTCCCGCCGCCGACGAGATCATCGCATCGGCGGGACGCAAGACGGCGGCCGCCGCCGAAGGCGTCGCTGCCTCGCAGGAGCAAACCAAATTGCTGATCATCGGCATCGGCCTTGCGGTGATCAGCCTCGGGCTCATCTTCAACTGGCTGATCGGGCGCAGCATCACGGGTCCGCTCGGCCGGCTGTCGGGCGCGATGGAAAAGCTCGCCGCCGGCGACAGCACGGTGGATATCCCGTCGACCGACTCCAAGGACGAGATCGGCGCGATGGCGCGCACCGTCATTGTGTTCCGCGACAACGCGGTCGAGCGCGAACAGCTTGCCGTGACGCAGGAGAAGTCCGTGCGCGAGCGCGAGCGCCGCGCCGAAACGATCGCCGAGACCGTTGCGCATTTCGAGGAGACCGTGGATCAGGCGCTGGCCAAGGTGCGCGGCGCCGCCGAGCGGCTGGAGACGGCGTCCACGGCGCTCAATGGCGCGGCCGATGCCGTGTCGACTGAGGCGAGTTCGGCCGAGGAACGCGTCGGCGCTGCGTCGATGAACGTTGCCTCGGCGGCAAGCTCGGCGGAAGAACTCGCGACCTCCATCGGCGAGATCGCCGGTCAGGCCGCGACCTCGACCGAAGTGGCAAGCCGCGCCGTCACCGAGGCACAGCGCACCGTCGAAACCATGTCGCAGCTCGCAACCGCCGCCACCCGCATTGGCGAAGTGATCGGGCTCATTCAGGCCATCGCCGGCCAGACCAACCTGCTCGCGCTCAATGCCACGATCGAGGCCGCGCGTGCCGGCGAAGCCGGTCGCGGCTTTGCGGTCGTCGCCTCGGAAGTGAAGAACCTCGCCGGCCAGACCGCAAAGGCGACCGAGGAAGTCGCGACGCAAATCGGCGCGATCCAGTCGGCCGCGGGCGACGCCACGCAGGCGATCGAGCAGGTCAACGACATCATTTCCGAGATGTCCGGCATCGCGGCACGCGTTGCTGCCGCGGTCGAGGAGCAGAACGCCGCGGTCGCGACCATTGCGGAAGGCGTCAACCGGGCCTCCGCCGAGGCACGCTCGGGCGCCGAGGCGATGACCCGCGTCGCCGGCGCGAGCGCCGACGCGCGCTCGACCGCCGACGACGTGAAGGCGCTGGCCGAGGCGCTCGCGGCCGACGCCGAAGGCCTCGATGCCGAGGTGCGGCGCTTCCTGGGCGAAGTCCGCGCCGCCTGACCATCATCGGGCTTGCCAATACGGCACCAATCCGCGATTTGACTCCGGTTGCACCTGACCGGGAGCGGCCGTGAGGTTCGTGCGCAAGGCTTTCCGCATCGCGGTTGATGCCATGTATGCGTTCGCCGACGATGACGGCTGGGCGCTGGCAAGCCACATCGCGCTCTCGGCGCTGCTGGCGCTGTTTCCGTTCCTGATCGTGCTGACCGCGCTTGCGGGCTTCGCCGGCTCGAAGGACGTGGCCGACAATCTCGCGACCTTGCTGCTCGATTCCTGGCCGCAGGAGGTCGCAGGCCCGCTGGCGCGCGAGATCCACAATGTGCTCGGCACCACGCGCGGCGGCGTTCTGACGATCGGCGTGGTGCTGTCGATCTACTTCGCGGCGAGCGGCGTCGACAGCCTGCGCATCGCCCTCAACCGCGCCTACAACGCGAAAGAAACGCGCCCGTGGTGGCTGCTGAAGCTTGAATCGATCGCCTATGTGCTGGTCGCGGCGGTTGCGCTGCTCGCGCTCGGATTTCTCATCATTCTGGCGCCGCTCGTGTTCGCGACCTGGCTGAAATACGCCCCCTGGCTCGCGCCGCTGGAACGGCAGTTCACATACCTGCGCTACGGCATCACCGGCATCGTCATCGTGATCGCGCTGGTGGTGGCGCACAAATGGCTTCCGGCCGGCAAGCGGACTTTTCGCGACATTGGGCCCGGTCTGATCGTCACGCTGGTGCTGTGGCTCGCGGGCGGTGTCCTGTTCGGACGGTACCTCGCGGAATTCGCCAACAACTACGTGACGATGTACGCGGGGCTTGCCTCGGCCATGATCGCGCTCGTATTCCTCTACTGGATCGCGGCGATGTTCATCTATGGCGGCGAACTCAATGCCGCGATCATACACCGGCGTGAGCGCAAGCTCGCCGAAGAGCGCGCCGCACGTGAGGCCGCGGCGGCGGAAGCCGCGCTGCGCCAGCAAAGCCTGTTCGCGAAAACGATGCGCTGGATGGGTTACGAGAAGCGCAGGCGTTAGCCCTGCACCGAGAACCCGCCATCGACCGGGATCGCCGTGCCGGTGACGAAATCCGACGCCGCGCTCGCCAGAAACACCGCGATGCCGGCGAAGTCCTTCGGATCGCCCCAGCGCGCCGCGGGCGTGCGCGCCAGCACGCGCTCGTGCAGCCCGGCCACCTCGCGTCGCGCGCCCTTGGTGAGGTCGGTGTCGATCCACCCGGGCAGCACCGCGTTGACCTGGATGTTGTCCTTCGCCCACGCGCTCGCGCAGGCGCGGCCGAACTGCACGATACCGCCCTTGCTCGCCGCATAGGCGGGCGCAAAGCCCGCGCCGAAGATCGACATCATCGAACCGATATTGATGATCTTGCCGCCGCCGGCCTTCTTCATGTGCGGATAGGCGGCGTGCGAGCACACGAACGCGCTGGTGAG
Organism: Hyphomicrobiales bacterium; assembly: GCA_034669125.1. Classification (GTDB taxonomy): domain Bacteria; phylum Pseudomonadota; class Alphaproteobacteria; order Rhizobiales; family Xanthobacteraceae; genus PALSA-894. The sequence goes on along the minus strand of JAXDOA010000521.1, from coordinate 415 downwards.
GTTGGTGTCGAGTACGGTCTTCCACTCCTCGACGCTGACCACGTCCGGGGGTTTGCGGATATTCGTCCCGGCATTGTTGACGAGAATGTTGAGCGAGCCATGCTTCTTGGCCACGCCGCCGACCAGCGCGCGGCAGGATGTCTCGCTGGTCACATCGACGTCGGCGAATTCCGCCTTGCCGCCGGCCTGCGTGATCTGCTTGACCGCCGCCGCGCCCTTTGCGGCATTGCGCCCGGCGAGCACGACCGTCGCGCCTGCCGCCGCCAATCCCTCCGCCATGCCCAGCCCGATGCCGCCATTGCCGCCGGTCACGATGGCGACCTTGCCGGTGAGATCGAATTGTTTTGTCGTCATCGGTGTACTCCCAACGTTTGGTTTTTGTTTTTGTAGGGTGGGCAAAGGCGTCTTCGCCGTG
>JAXDOA010000520.1:0-4796 GCA_034669125.1 Hyphomicrobiales bacterium | reverse complement strand
CGGGAACAGGAAGATCAGCAGGATGCCGATCAGAAAGGTCGGCAGCGATATTCCGACCAGCGAAGCGGCGAGGAAGACGTTCGAAACCCATGAATGCCGGTGCAGCGCCGTATAGACGCCCATCGGGATGCCGATCAGCAGCGAAAACAGCGCGGACGCGAAGGCAAGCTCCATGGTCGCCGGAAAGCGGTCGGCGATCAGGTCGATCACCGGCGTCTTGAACTGATAGGAGTTGCCGAACTTAAGCTGCGCGGAGTTACCGACGAAGCGCGCGAATTGCACGATGATCGGATCGTTGAGGCCAAGCTGCTCGCGCAATTGCGCGCGTTCAGCGGCGGTCGTCTCGATGCCGACCATCATGTTGATCGGATCGCCGACGAAGCGGAACAGCGTGAACGCGATCAGCGCCACCGTGAGCATCACCACGACGGCTTGCAGCAGGCGGCGAATGATGAAAGCGAGCATGTGTTGGGGGCCGAGGGTTGTCCCTCGACCCTATACGCGTTCGCCGCCGCGGCGCAAATCAATCGCCGAGATACTTGAACCCTTCAAGCAGCACGATGCTGCGTCCGCCCGGATTGATGACCTCGAGGTCGACCTTCGTGTCCTTCGGGACCGTGAGCTTGGGCACTGTTCCAGACGCCGACGTGCCGTCGGGCGCAACGACGAGCGCACCGAGTTTCGCCCCGCCAATCCTGACCACGGCATTCTTGTCGATGCCTTGGCCGGCAATTCGCACCTCCGCTCCGGCCTTGCCTTCAGGCGGGGTGACACCCGTCACTTGCAATGCGGTAGTCGTCGCTTGATCGCTCTTCGGCAGGAAGCGGCCGGCAAAGGTGGAGAGGAAGTCGAAGAAGGCGCGATCCTGCATTCCGAAAATGAACGCAACGCCGTAGAGGACGACAAACGAAAAACTCTTCTCCGGAACAAACACGAGAAACAAGAGCCCCGCGATCATTCCCGCGATGGCACCGCTGACCGGCCGGCCTATGTGCCAGAGATTGTACGCGTCTTTCCAAGGGTCGGCCGGATTGCCGTGGTCATAGACGCCTTTCAGACTGATGGTCAGGCCGCCTAGCGCCCCCATCCACATGCAGTTGAAGAATATTTTGTACTTGATCCAGAGCGCACAGAACGTCTCCATGCCGGCGGGGGGTGTTTTGCCGGGCGTCAGCAGCAGCAGACAATTGTTCGCGTGCAGGAGCTTCCAGGCAATGATCCCCAGTACGGCGATCCAAACCAGGTCATAAAAAAAGACCAGCCGGCGTCGGGAAATCCCGGTGATACTCACAGACATTGTCCATCCCCGAATAGTTGTCCGGGGATTGACACTCATCCGTTAGGTTAAAGTCAATAAATCCTTGACGAAAAAGGCCAGCACCGGGGTTCGGGCCTTTTTGGTTTGGTTAATCGTCCCCGCGTTAACGCGCGCCTCACTCCTTGCGAAACCAGTAAAACAGGATCTGGTTGTCGGCGCGCTGCACCACCTTGACCTTTTTCGACACGCCCCAGGCGAGCGCCTGCTGGTGGAGAGGCACATAGCCCCAGTCCTGATCCTGGCCGAGCTGATAAGCGGTCTTGATCAGCTGATCGCGCTTGGCGGTGTCGCCTTCGACCAGGATCTGCTTGATCATTTCTTCCATTTTCGGATTGCAGTAGTTGCCGACATTGTTGTTGCCGCCGGCGCCCTTTTCATCGCGGCAACGGTACATGTTGGCGAGCACGTTCCAGCTATCGAACGAGCCGGGCGTCCAGCCGAGCAGGAAGAACGAGGTATCGTAACCGCCCGACACGAGGATTTTCGCGAAGTACTTCGCCTTCGGCTGCGCCAGCAGATTGATCTTGACGCCGACGCGCGCAAGCATCGCCGTAATCGCCTGGCAGATCGCCTCGTCGTTGACGTAGCGATCGTTCGGGCAGTCCATCGTCACCTCGAAGCCATTCGGGTAGCCGGCCTCGGCAAGCAACTTCTTCGCCTCGTCCGGCGCGTAGGCCGGGCGCTTGAAGTCCTTCGCCAGCGGGAACAGCAGCGGCGAGATCATCAGCGCGGACGGCACCGCTGCCTTGCGCATGACCTTGTCGGCGATCGCATTCTCGTCGATCGCCAGATAGAACGCCTTGCGCACGCGCACGTCCTTGAACGGGTTCTTGCCCTTCACGTTCGAGTACTTCAACTCGTCGCGGTACTGGTCGAACGAGAGGAAAATCGTGCGCAGCTCCGGCCTCTGCATCACCTGCACGTTCGCGCTCGCATTGATGCGCTCGATGTCCTGCAGCGGAATCGGATCGGCCCAGTCGACGTCGCCCGAGAGGAGCGCGGCAACGCGCGTCGCGTCGTTCGCGATGGTGGTGAAGATCACCTCGTCGAAATTATGCTCCGGCTTGCCCCACCACTTCGGATTCGGCTTGAACACGGTTTTCACGCCGGCCTGATGTTCGGTGATGATGAACGGGCCGGTGCCATTGGCGTTGAGCGCAGCGTGGCTCATCTGCTGGCCGGCTTGGGGCTGCGGCTGCGCCGAGCCGTTCGCCTCCGCCCACTTCTTCGAGAGGATGTACCAGGTGTCCCATTCGGCGTGCAGGATCGGGTTCGGGCCCGACAGCACGAAGTCGACCGTGTGGTCGTCGACTTTCACTACCTTGGTGTCGGCCGGAAAGCGCGTCTTCACGTCGGACGCAGGCGCGTGCAGCCGCGTCGCCGAGAACACAACGTCGTCGGCGGTGAAGTCCTCGCCGTTGTGGAATTTGACGCCCTTGCGCAGATGGAAGCGCCAGCGTGTCGGCTCGACCACTTCCCAGCGCTCCGCGAGGCCGGGGACGATCTTGAGCTCCTTGTCGCGCTTGGTCAGTCCTTCGTAGACATTGCCGAGCACGCCGTGGGTAAAGGTCTCGTTGAGCGAATAGGGATCGAGCGATTTCAGATCGCCCTGGAACGCAAACTTGAAGGTAACCGCCGCTGCCGGCTGCGCGAACGACGCCGCCGCAATCGCGGCGGCAAGCAGAATGGCCCTAAACTTCATGTGTTCCCCTTAAGCTGCTGAGAAAGTTTGCGATCCCGCCAGTGTCATGTGGGGCGGGGCGCGTCACCTGGACACCACCTTACCCGCGCTCGGCCCGGCCGGTCCAGACCATCGGGCCAGTGTGAAGCAGCCATGACACGCGGCCAATTGACCGGTACACAGCGGTCCGATTTGGTACCGCCCATACCCGGCGCGCGTTCGCGCAGCCCTCACGGAGTTCTCCATGCCGATCGTCAGTCGTATCGCCGACATGAAGGCGGAATTCACCGCATGGCGGCGCGACATCCATGCGCATCCCGAAATCCTGTTCGACGTGCACCGCACCGCGGCGAGCGTGGTCGAGAAGCTCAAGGCCTTCGGCTGCGACGAGGTCGTGGCGGGCATCGGCAAGACCGGCGTGGTGGGGGTGATCCGCGGCCGCAAGACCGGGGAAGGGGCGCTCAAGGTGATCGGGCTGCGCGCCGACATGGATGCGCTGCCGATGGATGAGCAAACCAACCTGCCGTACCGCTCGACCAATCCCGGCAAGATGCACGCCTGCGGGCATGACCGGCACTCCGCGATGCTGCTCGGGGCCGCGAAATACCTTGCCGAGACGCGCAATTTCGCCGGAACCGCCGTGGTCATCTTTCAGCCCGCCGAAGAAGGCGGCGGCGGCGGGCGCGAAATGGTCAAGGACGGCATGATGGAGCGGTTCGCCATCGATGAGGTCTACGGCATGCACAACATGCCGGGTGTGCCACTCGGCGAGTTTGCGATCCGGCAGGGCCCCATGCTCGCGGCGGCTGACCGCATCGTCATCGAAATCGAGGGGCTCGGCTCGCACGCCGCGAAGCCGCATCTCGGCGTCGATCCGGTGCTGATCGGCGCGCAGATCGTCAACCAGACGCAATCCATCGTCGCGCGCAGCGTCGACCCGATCAAATCCGGCCTGATTTCGATCTGCCAGTTCCACGCCGGGTCGGCCGACAACGTCATCCCGCAGACCGCGACTTTGCGCGGCACCGCGCGCAGCCTGCTCCCGGAGGTGCGCGATACGCTGGAAAACCGTCTACGCGAGATCGTCGAAGGCACCGCCAAGGCTTACGGCGCCAAGGCGACCCTCACCTACAATCGCCACTATCCGGTCACCCGCAACCATCCGCAGCAGACCGATTTCGCCGCGGCAATCGCGGGCGACGTGGCCGGCGCCGATCGCGTGGACGCCAATACGCCGCCGCTGATGGGGGGCGAGGATTTCTCCTTCATGCTGGAGGCCCGCCCCGGAGCGTTCATTTTCATCGGCAACGGCGACAGCGCCGGCCTGCATCATCCGGCTTACGACTTCAACGATGACCTGATTCCGGTCGGGGCGTCGTACTGGGCGCGGCTGGTCGAGACCGCGCTGCCGGCGTAACCCAATTTACTGCAGCGCCAGCCGCTGCCCGTCGAACACGGCCGGTTGGCAGGTCTGCCCGGTGGCGGTGAGCGACGCGCAGAGTCGAGCCGCGATGCTGGCATTCGGCAGTGGGCCGGCGACGAGCCGCAATTCGATCGCGCCCGGCTTTGATCCCTCACGCACCGTGATCAGCGGGCGTAGACCCTCGAACAGCGCCGGTTGGGCCGCTTTCAGGGTGGCCCAAAGCGTGCGCAGGCCTTCGAGCGAGGCATTGCCGCCGACATCCACGCCGAATTCCGTTCTGGTCGCGACCGACTCCAACGCGCTTGGCGAGCCGGTTGCCAGGTGGCCGGTGGCGACACGATTGGATACCGCCGCATTCGGCTGCGGCGTTGACG
>JAXDOA010000519.1:0-3714 GCA_034669125.1 Hyphomicrobiales bacterium | reverse complement strand
TCTATGGCGTCAGCTACACCCAGCTCGGCTTCGCGCTGACGGCGTTCAACGTCACCACCGCGCTGTGCCAGACGCCGGCGGGCTTCCTCGCCGACCGCATCGGCCCGCGCCCGGTGCTGGTGTGCGGGCTGGTGCTCGGCGCCGCGGCGTTCGCGACGGTCGGGCTCGTCCCGTCGTTCTGGCTGCTGGTCGCGATGTTCGCGGTCGCGGGCGTCGCCAACGCGGTCTACCACCCTTCCGATTACGCGATCCTGTCGCAACTCGTGTCGCAGGAGCGCGCGCCGCAGGCTTTCTCGCTGCATATCTTTGCGGGCTTCCTGGGAACGGCTGTGACCCCGGCGACCATGCTGATCCTGCAAGGCGTGCTCGGCTGGCAGGGGGCGTTCGTCGCTGCGTCCATGATGGGCCTGATCGTCGCGGTCGCGCTGGTGGCTCAGCCTGCCGCGCTGTTCGAAGCGCCGCCGAAGCCGGTGCGGGCCGCCGGCAAGGAGAAGGACAAGGGCGGCTGGTCGTTGTTGCTGTCCGGCCCGATCCTGCTCAACCTTCTGTTCTTCGTGATGATCACGTTCTCCACCACCGGCGTGCAGAACTATTCGGCCGTCGCGCTCCACGAGGCCTACGGCACGCCGATCGGCATCGCCAACACGGCCCTGACCGCGAACCTGATGCTCAGTGCATTCGGCGTTCTGGCCGGCGGCGTTGTGGCCGCCCGCGTCGGCCGCCCCGAATGGATCGCGGCCGGTTCATTTCTCGGGATCGCGCTGACGGGCGCGGTGATCGGCATCGCGGATCTCAGCTTTGCGCTGCTGCTGGTCGTGATGTCGCTGAACGGCTTCGTGAACGGCCTGATGCAGCCCTCGCGCGACATGATCGTGCGCGCGGTGACGCCGGAGGGGCAGTTCGGCAAGGTGTTCGGCTTCGTCACCACCGGCTTCAATATCGGCGGCATCATCGCGCCGCTGCTGTTCGGCTGGGTGATGGACGCCGGCCATCCGCGCGCGGTGTTCTTCCTCGTCTGCGGGCTCAGTCTGCTGGCGATCCTGACGCTGATCCCGAATTTCCTGCGCCGCCGCGCCGCCGATCAGGCGTGAGTGTTGCTTGCACGGCTCCCTAGATCGGAATAATTTCAATCTATGCGACTGACCGAGCAGAGCCGTTATGCCTTGCGTGTGCTCGCACATTGCGCCGAGCGCCATCCGACGCTCGCCAAGGTCGCGGCCATCGCGGCGGTGACCGGCATCACCGAGCAGAACATCTTCAAGCTGATCAAGACGCTCACCAAGGCCGGACTGGTGCAGACCATTCGCGGGCCGCATGGCGGCGTGCGCCTTGCCCGCGCGCCGGGCGCGATCCGCGTGGGTCAGGTGATCCGCGCGATCGAGCCACGCTTCAAGGCGTGCGGTCCGCTCGGCCAGATGATGTCGGACACGCCGGTCTCGGCGGTGGAGCGCGAACTCGACCGCACCATCGGGCGCGGCATCGCGGCGTTCATGGAAGCGCTCGACAAGACGTCGATCGCCGCACTGGTGGCGAAGACGAGCGCGGCGAACGCGGCTTAAGGTCCGCAGACTGTCGGCGATTTCTGCTGTGGACAGGGCTCGCGGCCGGGCGTCTCGACCTCGAACTTTTCGATGAAGCCTCCGTCGACCTGCGTGACGAAGACCGTCTTTCCGTCGGGACCGCCGAAAGTGAGATTGCTCGGGTTGATTCCATTCGTTCTGATTTCCCGAACAAGCGTGCCGTCCGGGTTGAGAACCGCAATCGTGCCGATGCGCGCGTCGGCGTCGGTGCACGACCCTGATTGTTTCTTGAAATCGCCTCTTGGTCGCGTGACGTATATCCGGCCGCTGTCGTCGATGCGCAAACCGTCGAGCTCGGAGTTCGTCGGGCACGCGAACGTTTTCAGCGCCTTCGGCGATAGCGGGACTAGCTTGGTGCCGTCGATTCTGTAGGCCCAGACCTCGCGCGTCAGAGATTCGCTGACATATAGGGTCTTGCCGTCCGGGCTGAGGTCGATCCCATTGGTCATGCCCATCTTGTTTCTTGGGGCGTTCGTCATGCGCTCACCTGTAACCTTGCCGCTGGCGTCGCGCGCGATCCGCCAGATCGCGCCTTTGCCGCCCTTGGGATCGCTTGCGTAGATCGTTCCATCGTTGCCGATCGCGAGATCGTTCGGCTGATTGAATTTCGTGGCGCCCGCCGGCAGGTCGTTGGTGGTGAAATGGACGCTCGGCGTTTTCTGCCCCTTCTCGAACACCAGCACGTTGTGTTTCTGGAAGTCGGCGACGTACATCCGGCCATTCTTGTCGAAGCGGATGCCGTTGCCGAGCCTCCCGTCGGTCAACGGCACGTACACCTCGGATTTTTTCGCGCCCGGTTTGAGCTGCAAGATTTTGCCATTCGTCAGGCCGGTCCGGCTCACGAAAAAGAGGTTGCCGTCCGCGTCGACCGCAGGCCCCTCGATGCCCGTGATGCCGATTTCGCTGACGATCTCATTTTTCTGGCTCTGGGCGGACGAGCCGACGACGGCGCCGACCAGGATACCGAGCCCGGTCAGGCTCGCGGCGATCTGCGAGGAGGTGAGATGCAAGCGGCTGGTTCGCATGACGGCACCATCGCGATGAGGCGCTTAGTGTGGGCGCCGCAGCGGGAGATTGCAACGCTTCAGGCGTCGGCAACGGCTGCCTTGGCGCCCCTCGCGATGATCCGTGCGAGCGCGCGCGTGACCGCGTCGCGGAAGCGCGGATCGTTGGCAAGCTCGGCGCCGAAAATCTCGCGCACATCAAGCAGCGCTGGGGCGAGACGCTCGGCCACCAGTCCGGCTTCATCGGCGATCGCGCGCAGCCGCGCGCTCAGCGGATCGCGCACGTCGATCGGCTTTCCCTGCTCGTCGATGCCGGTCACGTAGCGCATCCAGCCGGCGACGCCCATCACCAGCCGCTCGACCGGCGCGCCGGCGGCGAGGCGGTCGCGGATGCTCCCAAGCAGGCGCTGCGGCAGCTTCTGCGAGCCGTCCATGCAGATCTGCCACGTGCGGTGACGCAGCGCCGGATTGGCGTAGCGCTCCATCAGCGCACGCTTGTAGGCCGCGACGTCGGCGCCCGGCGGCATCTTCAGTGTGGCGGCGGCATCGTCCATCACGCCTTCGGCAAGGCGGCGGTAATTTGCATCCGTCATCGTGTCGGACACGGTCTCGTAGCCGGCGAGATAGCCCAAATAGGCCAGCGTCGAATGGCTGCCGTTGAGCAGCCGCAGCTTCATGTTCTCGTACGGCGCAACGTCGGTGACGAATTCCGCGCCTGCGAGTCCCCAGTCGGGGCGGCCTTGCGGGAAGCGGTCCTCGATCACCCATTGGCTGAACGGTTCTGTGATGACGGGCGCAGCGTCCTCCAAGCCGAGACGCTTGGAGATGGCAACGCGGTCTACGTTCGTCGTCGCGGGCGTGATGCGGTCGACCATCGTGGAAGGGAACGCGACCTCGTTGGCGATGTAGCCGGCAAGCGCCGGGTCCCTGAGCGCCGCGAAGCGCGTCACGATGGTCCGGACGGTGCGGCCATTGTGCGGGAGGTTGTCGCAGCACAGGACGGTGAACGAATGGACGCTCGCCGCGCGCCGCCGCCGCAGCGCTTCGACCAGCAAGCCGGGCGCGGTGCGGGGCCGCGCAGGGTTGGCGAGGTCATGCACGATGTCGGGATGCGCCTCATCCAGCGCCGT
>JAXDOA010000518.1:0-10974 GCA_034669125.1 Hyphomicrobiales bacterium | reverse complement strand
TTCGGCTCAGTGGCCGGGCCCGTTCACCAGATAGGCGCCGCGATTACTTTGCGCTGTTTTCGAAGCCTCCGGCTGGAACGGCTTGCCGTCGAGGAACAGGAATTTCCAGCCGCCGAGCGTGCGCCGCACGTTGAACGGGAACGGTACGTCGTGATCGCGCACCCGGCCCTGCACGGCCGGCAGCGTCTTGATGTGCGCAAACAGGTCGCGCACGTCCTCGATGCGCATGCGCTGATACGACGTGTAGGGAAACGCCGGGAAATAGTGCCGGCCGTCGGGCGACGTGCCCTTCAGCATCGCGGTGACGAAATCCACCTCGCTCCACTTGCCGATGCCGTCGTTGGGATCGGGCGAGATGTTCGGCACGTAGAACGTGCCGAACGGCGATTTGAGCCCCAGCCCGCCGCCGAGCCTCGTCTTGTCGTCCTGCCCCGGCGTCGCATGGCACGACGTGCAGCCGCCCGCGTAGAACATCTCCTTGCCGTTCGCCGGATCGGGCGTGCGGCTCGCAAGCGCGCTCGCCGGGACGGTCGCCGGAATGGTGACGAACCAGAACACCGCGAGGCCGACGATGGCGCCGGCTATGGCGAGCAGGATCAGCTTGCGCAGCATCGGGCCTCCTTGTCGCGATCACTCTATGCCGCCGCGCCCCGCCAAAAAAGCCGAAGGGCGGCGCGTCGAAACGGCCGCCCTTCCGCAACGTCGGAAAAATCGGTCAGCTCTTCTTCGCCCGATAGGTCTCGTGGCAGCTGCCACAGTCCTGGGTGAGGGTCGGGAACGCGGCTTTGAAGCTGTCCAGGTCCTTTACGGTCGCCTGGGCCTGCTTTGCGTCAGCGACGAGCTTATCCGACTTCGCCTTGAAGTCAGACATGTTGGCCCAGATCGCCGGCAGCGCCGCGGTGTCGCCTCCAGTCTTGGACGTCTCGGGAAACAGGGTCGGCAGTTCGGTCCCAGTCTTCACGTAAGCGGCGAAGATGGCCTGCGCCTTCTCCTGGTCGTATGGGATTTCGCCCTTGGCCATGCCCGCGCCGGTCTTGGTTTGCGCACCCACATCCTTCATGTGCTGCTTGCGCGCTGCGATCGGATCGGACTGGGCGGCAACGACGGTCACACCGACGGCAATGGCGGTAACGGCGAGCACGGTACGGAGCATTGAGTTTTCTCCCCTGTGGGCGGGTTGCCCGGCAAATCGGACAACCCCGGCCCTTGTTTGTTATTCCTCAAAACTAGCGCGGTGGGCGAGAAGCCCGTGGATCACGAATTGGTGAACGCGGGCGGCAGCACGACTTGCCGCTGCGCCCGTTTGCCGCAGCAAGCCCGCGGCGGCCAGACCCTCAGCCCGGTGAATTCGCCGCGAGAAACTGCCTCGCGGCGGCAAGGCCGGGCCTTCCGTCATCGGCCTGCGCCGCAAGGCTGACAAGTTTCTCGTAGTAGCCCCGGGCCTGCGCTCGATTTCCAACCCGTTCGGCGGCTTTTGCGGCGCCCGCAAAGGAGCGGAAGCGGTTCGGATTGTTGCGCAGTGATAGCTCGAACTCGTTCAGTGCCTGCGCGGGCTCATTTGCTTCGAGCAGCAGTTCGCCGAGCATTTCCCGAATCGGCGAGAGGCGATTTTCCATTGCCACATGCTTGCCGCTTCGATCTTCCAGGTCGGCTGCCTGACGCAGCGCCGCAATCGCATCCCCTTTGCGGCCCTCGGCAAACGCAAGCCAGCCCTCGGCCGCCCGCTCCTGGATGAGAACTTGCCCCGTCCAATAATCGTCATTCGCCTTGGCAAGCCTGTCTTTGAGCACACGGAGTTGATCGATGGCCTCCTTGGCCTTCGCCAGATCCCCACTGCGGGCAGCACCGATCGCGCGGCCGAACCAGACGATCGCCTCGGCCTGCGCGAATGGCGTTTTCGGAATTTCAAGCGCCGCGGCTTCCGCCCAGGCAGCGCGCTCGAACGCGTAGCGGACGGGTATGGCGGCAAACGCCGTGTGCCCGCTGTAGCGGAAGCCTGCCGGGTATTCGACAACGCTGTTGCGCGCATCGACGATGCGCTTCGCCTGCTGGTCTTGTCCCAATTGCAGGTAGGCGTTCGTCAGGAAATCGAGCGAGTGGTAACGCCCGGGGTTTTTTGCCGGATCGGCGGCGGCCTGCGGATTGACGCGAGCCGTGTAGGCGATGGTCTCGTTGTCGGCGGCGCGATCCGAACCAATGACCTCCTGCCACATGCCGAGCGTCGAGAAGACGTGCGAGGGCATGTGCAGGGCGTGCGGCGCCGATGGTGCAAGTTGCGCGCAGCGCGCGGCAGCGAGCACGCCCCGCATGGCGAGTTCGGGATAGTCGTAGCTGTGGATGATGTAATGCGAAATCCCGGGGTGATTGGGATACTTCGGTTCCAGCTTTTCGAGGATCTCGGCGGCCTTGAGCTGCTTGGCATAGGTCTTGTCGGCCGGGTCAGCCGCTTCGTTAAGCGCCAGCGCATAGAAAATCGCCGCCTCGGCGTCGTCGGGATAGCGCGCTGACAGTCGCGCCATCGCCGCTTCGTAGTTTGCCGTGCGCGTTTGCTGCGGGACGGTTGCGTAATCCTGGTAGTAGGCGCCAAGCGCCTCGATGAAGGCGCTCTCGCGCTCAGTCTTCTGGGAAGCCGCGCGCGCTTTTTCGACCGCTTCCCAGCCACGCTTGAGAACATCGCCGGGAAACGGCCCGACCAGCGGATTCGGGCGCTGGCTGATCGCGATGCCCCAATAGGCCATGGCGCAGGACGGTTCCTTCTCGGCAATTGCGGTAAACGCCTTCACGGTCTCCGGAAAGAAGAAGGAGTGCTGCATCGCCACGGCGCGATTGAATTGCTGCTGCGCCGTCGGGCTGCAGGAAATCGGAATATTGACCTCGCCAAGCCGTTCTTCGTTCGCCAGCACGGCTGCGTCGTCAACCAGGACGATCACCATTGATACGAACAGAAGGCGTGCGATCCAAGATCGGGGCATGGCGGTAAACCTCCGTTCAATTCGAGATCAAGGCACGCTAAGCAAAGGTCATTGATGTGTCTAATTCATTTATGGTCTCAACATCGATGATAAAGTAGAATGTATCCATGAACCTCCGATTCCTCCGCACCTTCGTCGCGATCGCCGACAATGCTGGTGTTGCGCGCGCGGCCGCGCGGTTGAATCTGACGCAGTCGGCCGCGTCGCGCCAAATCCAGGCGCTTGAGGACGAATTGGGCTTGCAGCTGTTCGCGCGAATCGGACGGAACGTGCGGCTTACGCCGGAGGGCGAGGACCTGCTGATGCGCAGTCGGCAGCTATTGTTCGACGCGGACGCGCTCGGCCAGCGCGCGAGTGCGCTCAAGACCGGAGAAGTCGGAGTCCTGCGGGTTGGCGCCACACCGCAGGCCATCGAGAGCCTGCTGGCAGATTTTCTGTTGCGCTACGGCAAACGCCCCGCCGGCGTCGAGGTCCATCTGGTGGAGGATGGCGGCGCCCGCCTGCCGGGCCGGCTCGAACGGGGCGATATCGATGTCGCCATCATGCCGGCTGGCGAGGATCGCTTTCGCGGCCGACTGCTTTTTCCGTTTCATGTGCTGGCGGTCATGCCGCAGCGCCACCGTCTGAGCCGTCGTGCCGTGCTCGACGTGACGGAGCTCGCCGACGAACCGTTGCTGCGTCTCAGCTCAAGCTTCGCGTCGCATGCCTGGTTCGCGGCCGCGTGCCAGGTCGCGCACATTCGGCCGCGCGTGCTGTTCGAAAGCGTCGCGCCGCAGACGCTGATTGCGTTGGCCCGTGCCGGCCATGGCGTTGCCGTGGTTCCATCTCCGGTACAGATTCCCCGTGCGGGCGTCCGGGTGGCGGTGGTGGTGCATCGCGGAGTGTCAATCGGACGATGGGCTGTCGCTGCCTGGGACTCGCAGCGCTTCTTGGCGCCCTATGCGGTGCAATTCGTCGAAGAGCTGGTCGCGCATAGTCGACGTGGCTATCCGGGCCACGAATACAGCCGGCGCGCTCCGCCGCTACCGCGGCAAAGAGAGGCGGCCGGTTGATCGGAGATCAATGCCCGCTTCGGGTCAAAAGCGACGTCGCAGTTGTTCTTGTGCCACGTCTGCATTATCCCGAAGCGGACATTCCCGCACGTTTATGAGTACACGTCCTAATCGAACGAGACGATCTCGACCCAGTTCGCGCCCCTGCCGGTCGGATACTTGCCGATCGCCTTGAGCGCGCCGGTTTCTGCATCGATCGCATAGGACGAGATCGTGTCCGACTTCTCGCCCGTCACGACCATGAACTTGCCGCTCGGATCGATGGCAAAGCCGCGCGGCTGCTTCTCGGTCGGCGTCGAGCCCACGAAGGTCAGCTTGCCGGTCGCAGCATCCACCTTGAAGCCGCCGAGCGAGCTCGAGGTGCGCTCGGCCGCATAGAGGAATTTTCCGTTCGGCGTGAGGTGCAGGTCCGACGCCCAGATGTCGCTCGCCACATCACGCGGAGTCACTCCGGGCGCCACCGGGGCGCGCGGCTGGCCGGGGCCGAGCTTGGTATCGGCCGGCAGTGCGGAGGCCGAGTCGACCTCCTTGAGCGTGCCGGTCTTCGGATCGAGCGAAAGCGTCGTCACCGTCGCGGTCAGTTCGTTGAGCAGATAGACGAACTTGTTGTCCTTCGACACGATGATATGGCGCGGCCCGCTGCCCTGCTTCATCTGCACGGTCGCGGGCGTGTTCGACGCGAGCTTGCCGCTCTTCTTGTCGAACACGAACTGGAAGATCTGGTCGGTGCCGAGATGCGGCACGAACACGTACTTGTTCGTGGTGTCGGTGATGATCGAATGCGCGTTGCGCGCTGTCGGGATCGTCTGTTGCGGCTCGCCGACCTTGCCGTCCTTGCCGATCGGGTTCACGCCCACCTGATGGCCGCCGTATGACGCGCTGAGCAGATACCGGCCAGTGGCGTCGATCGCGATGTAGGGATAACTCTCCGCGAGGGGCCCCTTGCCGACAAGCTTCAGCGCGCCGGTCTTCTTGTCGATCGAATAGGTGTAGGCCTCGTACGGCTTGGAGCGCACCGCCGCGATGAGGAAGCGCTTGTCCGGGGAGACCGCCATCGGCATCACGAGCTTCGCGGCTTCGACCTTGTCTCCCGCCTTGAGCGAACCGTCGGCCTGCAGGGTGTACACCCCGATATTGCCGTCGTCGGCATTGGAGACATAGACGAACGTTGCGGCAAGCGCGGGCGCGCTCATCACCGACAGCGCGAGCACAATCATCGGCATTTTCATTGGTTTTTTCCTCCTTGATTGGACGAGCTTACGCCGACGCGATAGCGGCTGGGAAGCCGCCTATTCGGCCGGATGCGGCGCGGCGGCCGCCGGCTTGCGCGCGGCCTTCGCGGCGATCCAGCGGCACACCACATAGAACACCGGCGTGAAGATCAGGCCGAACGCCGTCACGCCGATCATGCCGGAGAACACCGTGGTGCCGAGCGTCTGGCGCAGTTCGGCGCCTGCGCCCACGCCCCACACCATCGGCGTGACGCCGAAGATGAAGGCGAGCGAGGTCATCAGGATCGGGCGCAGGCGCAGCCGCGCCGCCTCGACCGCCGCATCGAAGCGGCTGCGGCCTTGATCCTCGAGCTGCTTGGCGAATTCCACGATCAGGATCGCGTTCTTGGCCGCAAGGCCGATCAGCACCACGAAACCGACCTGGGTCAGGATGTTGTTGTCGAAGCCGCGCAGGATCACGCCGACGATCGCCGCCACCAGGCACATCGGGACGATCAGGATGACGGCGAGCGGCAAGGTCAGGCTCTCGTATTGCGCCGCCAGCACCAGGAACACGAAGGCGACCGCGAGTGCGAACGCGAACAGCGCCGTATTGCCGGCGCGCAATTGCTGGAACGCGAGCGTCGTCCACTCGTAGCCGAAGCCGTCCGGCAGCACTTCGGCCGCAAGCTTCTCCATGATCTCGATCGCCTGCCCCTGGCTATAGCCGCGCGCGGCGTTGCCGTCGAGCTCGGCGGACGGATAGAGATTGTAACGCGGCACGCGATACGGCCCGGAGATGTCGCGCATGGTGGTGAACGAGCCGAGCGGCACCGAGTCCCCGCTCGAATTGCGCACGCGGATTTTCAGGACGTCGTCGGGCGCGTTGCGGTATGCATCGCTCGCCTGCGCGGTGACGCGGAACGTCTTGCCGAACAGGTTGAAGTCGTTGACGTAGGCCGAGCCGAGATAAATCTGCAGCGCCGCGAACACGTCGCTGACGCCGACGCCGAGCATCTGCGCCTTGGTGCGGTCGATGTCGAGATAGAGCTGCGGCGTGGAGGTCTCGAACAACGAGAACACCTGCACCAGGCCCGGCGTCTGCGCGGCGCGGCCCTGCATTGCGCCGACGGCGGCCTGCAGCGCCTGCGGCCCCCTGCCCGCACGGTCCTCGATCATCATGCGGAAGCCGCCCGCATTGCCGATGCCCGGCACCGGTGGCGGCTGAACCACGAAGATCGCCGCCTCCTGGATCGGCGCGTAACGCTTGAACAATTCGGCCTGGATCGCGTTCGACGACTGGTTCGGCTTTTTGGCGCGCACCTCCCACGGGTCGAGCACCAGGAAGATCGCGCCGGAGTTCGGCGCATTGGTGAAGGTCGCACCGGAAAATCCGACCACCACCATGCCGCCGGTGACGCCCGGCACTTGCAGCGCCACGTCCATCGCCCGGCGTATCACGGCGTCGGTACGCGCGAGCGCAGCACCCGGCGGAAGCTGCGCCGCCACGAT
Source organism: Hyphomicrobiales bacterium (assembly GCA_034669125.1). Classification (GTDB taxonomy): domain Bacteria; phylum Pseudomonadota; class Alphaproteobacteria; order Rhizobiales; family Xanthobacteraceae; genus PALSA-894. The sequence continues at coordinate 4,227 of JAXDOA010000518.1, read as the reverse complement.
GATGATGCCGCGGTCGAGCTGCGGGATGAAACCGGTTGGCGTCTTGCGGAATTCATTGAGTCCGTATGCGAGCACGCCCGCATAGACGACCAGCATGATCGCGGCGAAACGCACGACCTTGCGCAGCATCCAGCCGTAGCCGGCCGCGAACCTGTCGAAGCCGAAATTGAACATGCGGAAGAAGCCGTGGATCGGGACTTCCCACCAGCGGTCGCGGTGTTTTGGATCGTGCGGCCTGAGCAGTAGCGCGCACAGCGCGGGCGACAGCGTCAGCGACACCGTGCAGGACACGATCGTCGCGCCCGCGATGGTGAGCGCGAACTGGCGGTAAAACTGCCCCGAAATGCCGGTGATGAAGGCGGACGGAATGAACACCGCGCACAGCACCAACGCGATCGCGATCAGCGCGCCGCCGACCTCGTCCATGCTGCGGATCGCGGCTTCGCGCGGGTTGAGGCCGGCCGCGATATTGCGCTCGACGTTTTCCACCACGACGATCGCATCGTCGACCACGATGCCGACCGCCAGCACCAGGCCGAACAGCGGCAGATTGTTCAGCGTGAAGCCGAACGCCGCCATGAAGAAGAACGTGCCGATCAGCGACACCGGAATGGCGACGATCGGAATGACCGCGGCGCGCCAGGTCTGCAGGAAGATAATGATCACGAGCACGACCAGCAGCGCGGCCTCGAGAATCGTCTCGATCACGGCATTGACCGACTGCCGGATGAACTCGGTCGGATTGTAGACGATGGCGTGCTTGATGCCGGGCGGGAAGCGCTTCGACAGCCCCTCCATGGTCGTCACGATGGCATCGGCGGTCGCAAGCGCGTTGGAGCCGGGCCGCTGGAAGATCGCAAGCGCGACCGCGGGATCGCGGCCGAGATAGGAATTGGACGAATAGTCCTGCGCGGCCAACTGCACCTGCGCGACATCCTTCAGCCGCACCACGGCGGTGGCGGTCTGCTTCACCACGATGTTGGCGAATTCCTCCGGGTTGGCGAGCCGCCCGAGCGTCTGCACGGCGATCTGGAACGCGCCCGGCTGCTCGACCGGCGGCTGGTTCAGCACGCCGGAGGCGACCTGGATGTTCTGCGCCTGCAGCGCTTGCGTGACGTCGGTCGCCGTCATGCCGAGCGACTGCAGCCGGCCCGGATCGAGCCAGATGCGCATCGAATAATCGCGGCTGCCGAACACCGTGATGGAGCCGACGCCGTCCACGCGCGTGAGCGCGTCCTTGATCTCGAGCGTCGCATAGTTCGACACGAACAGCGCATCGCGCGACTGGTCGGGCGAATAAAGATGCACGACCATCATCAGATCGGGCGAGGACTTGGTGACCGTCACGCCGATCTGCCGCACGTCGACCGGCAGGCGCGGCTGCGCGATGCCGACGCGGTTTTGCACCTGCACCTGCGCGATATCGAGATTGGTGCCGATCTCGAACGTCACCGCGATCGAGAAGCGCCCGTCGGCAGTCGCGTTCGACGACATATAGAGCATGTTCTCCACGCCGTTGATCTGCTCCTCGATCGGAGCGACCACCGTGGAAGCGACGACTTCGGCGTTGGCGCCGGGATACTGCCCGCTGACATTGATGATCGGCGGCGCGATCTCGGGGTATTGCGCGATCGGCAGCCGGATGAACGACACCCCGCCGAGGATGATGAAGACGATCGACAGCACCGAGGCGAAGATCGGCCGGTCGATGAAGAAGCGGGAGATTGTCATCGGCCGCAGCCTAGCTCTTCGCCTGCGGGCCGGCGGCCGGCGCGGGCGGCTGCTGCTCCTGCGGCGTCACCTTCGCGCCCGGCCGCGCGCGCATCAGGCCGTTCACGATCACACGGTCATCGGGGCCGATGCCGTCCTTGATGACGCGCAGCTCGCCGACGAGTTGTCCAAGCGTTACGTATTTCATGCGTGCGGTGTTTTCGTTGTCGACCACCAGCACGTATTTGCGCACCTGCTCCGAGCCGATCGCGGCGTCCGGCAGCATCAGCGCCTCGAAGGGCGGCGAGCCGGGCACGCGCACGCGCCCGAACATGCCGGGCGTGAACACGCCCTCCGGGTTGGCCAGCATCGCGCGGCCGCGGATCGTCCCCGACGCGCGCTCGATCACGTTGTCGATGAAATCCATCTTGCCGGAATGCTTGAAATCGCTTTCGTCGATCAGCCGCACGCCGACCTCGACCCCGGTGCCGCGGCTGTTGATGTCCTTGCCGACGCTACTGAGCCGCTCGTAGCGCAGGAACGAGGCCTCATCGAAGGTGAACTCGAAGCGGATCGGGTCGATCGACACGACGGTGGCGAGCAGCGTGGTGTTGCCGCCGGTGCCGCCGGTCACGAGGTTGCCCTCCGACACGCGCCGGTCGCCGATCCGCCCCGTCACCGCCGCCCTCAGCTCGGTGAACTGGATGTCGAGCTCGGTCTGGCGCACCGCCGCCTCCTGCGCGGCGACGGACGCTTCGGCGACGCGCTTGGCCTGTGTGCGCTGCTCGAAGGTCTGCTCCGTGATGGTGCGGTCGCGCACGAGCTGCGAGGCGCGAGCGAGGTCGCTGTCGGCGAAGGCCAGATTGGCCTTCGCTTGCGCCAGCGTCGCGCGCGCCTGCGCCAGCGCGGTCTCGAACGGACGCCGGTCGATCGTGAACAGCAGGTCGCCCTGCTTGACGATCTGCCCGTCCTTGAAATGGACCTTGTCGAGATAGCCGGAGACGCGCGAGCGGATTTCGACCGAGTCGACCGCGATAAAGCGCCCGACATATTCGTCGTAATCGGTGACCGTCTGCTTTTGCGGCTTGGCGACCGTCACGGCCGGCGGCGGGGGCGCGGCCTGCTTCGGCGCGCCCTCCCCGCACCCGGCGAGAGCGAGCGCTGACGCCAGAATCAGAGGCGCAACGCGCGCCGCTACGACTTTCCGCATGAACCCACCGTAACCTCTGGAAGGGCGTCGGATCTTCTGACCCGTTGGTCCCCGTATACACGGCTGCGCCCCGATTGGACGGTTATCACGCAATCGTGGCCGGCCGGAGCCCAAAGACGCAGGCTTTCGCGGCGGCATCCGGCACCCCATATCTGCCAACGAATCCCAAGTCCATAACCCCGAAAAACACCATGCTCGACTCCCTTGATTTCGTCCTCGACGAAGACACGCCGCTCACCCCGGCGAGCGCGCCGCTGGTGCCGCCCGACGAGGCCGTGCTGCTCGACGCCTACTCGCAGGCGATCACCGGCGTGGTCGACCGCGTCGGCCCGGCGGTGGTCCGCATCGATGTCTGGCATCGCTCCAATGCGGCGCGCGCCGGTTCCGGCTCGGGCGTCATCGTCGCGCCCGACGGCCTGGTGCTGACCAATAGCCATGTGGTCGGCGGCGCGGCGCGCGTGGAACTGATGACCACGGAAGGGCGCAGCCTGACCGCGCGCGTGGTCGGCGACGACCCCGACACGGATCTGGCGCTGGTGCGGGTCGACGCGCCGGTCACCCTGCCGGCAGCGACCCTCGGGGATTCCAAGAAGCTGCGGCGCGGCCAACTGGTGGTCGCGATCGGCAACCCGCTCGGGTTTGAATCGACCGTAACGGCCGGTGTCGTCTCGGCGCTCGGGCGCTCGCTGCGCGCACGCACCGGACGACTGATCGACGACGTGATCCAGACCGACGCGGCGCTCAACCCCGGCAACTCCGGCGGGCCGCTCGTCTCCTCGCGCGGCGAGGTGATCGGCGTGAACACCGCGATCATCCAGGGCGCGCAGGGCATCTGCTTCGCGGTCGCGTCGAACACCGCGAACTTCGTGCTCGGCGAACTCGTGCGCCACGGCCGCGTGCGCCGCGCCTACATCGGGATATCCGCGCAGCAGACCACCATTCCGCGCCGCATGCAGCTTGCGAACAATCTCGCGCAGGGCTCGGCCGCAACCGTCACGACCTCGGAGCCGGGCAGCCCGGCGAACCGCTCCGGCCTGCTCACCGGCGACATGATCGTGACACTCGACGGTGCGCCGGTCACCGGTGCGGACGATCTCATTCGCCTGCTCATCGGCGAGCGCATCGGCAAGCCGATCGAGATTGGCGTGCTGCGGCTCGGCAAGCCGCGGACGTTCACTCTGGTGCCGGAGGAACGGAAGCGGGCGTAGCCCCCTTCGGCGTTCGCCAGAAAGACGCGAGCCACGCCTTGCCGAACAGGCCAAGGATCGCCGCGCCGTAAACCAGCGCGCCGAGGAATGCGAGCAGCA
>JAXDOA010000517.1:0-3507 GCA_034669125.1 Hyphomicrobiales bacterium | reverse complement strand
TTGCCGCGGAGTGAGCACGATGGTGGCGATAGAAACTCCCTGGAGTTCGGTGATCCGGCTCGACGCGGTCGGCGAAACCGGCCGCCACGTTGAGCTCGAAGCCAGCGAGGAAACGCGCGCGGCGGTGGCGAAGCCCGCCGGGGTCGACGCCGTCGAGCGGCTTCACGCGACGTTCGACCTGACGCGGCGCGGGCGCGACGGGCTGCGTGTCAGCGGTCGGGTCACGGGCAGAGTACGGCAGAGCTGCGTGGTGACGCTTGAGCCTGTAATCAACGAGATCGACGAGACGATCGATGTGGACTTTGTGCCCGCGCGCGACATCGCGGATGCGGATCGCGCAGACGCTGAAATCGTGCTGACGCCATCGTCCGATGAGCGCGAACCGCTGTTGAATGGAACCGTCGATCTGGGCGCACTCGCGACCGAATTCCTGATCCTTGGGGTCGATCCCTATCCGCGCAAGGCCGGCGCCGCTTTCGAGGTCCCGAACGGCGCATCCGACCCGACTGGCCATCCGTTCGCGGCCCTCGCGGCGCTGCAGAAAAAGGGCACAGTCAAGGAGTAGTGCGGTTTTCGGAGCCCTTTGTGTCGGGCCGCCGAAACGCTATTGTCGCGCCGCGCGGCGACCCATTTGCACAACAGGACGGCTACCGAAGCCCATGGCCCAAAAGGTCCGAATTGCGCTCGATGCCATGGGGGGCGACTTCGGGCCTGCGGTTGTCGTTCCGGGGGCCGATATCGCGCTCGCCCGTCATCCGCATACCGAATTCCTGCTGTTCGGCGACGAGGCCGCGATCCGCCCGCTGGTGGAGCAGCGGCCGCGCCTGAAGGCAGCTGCGCGGCTCGTCCACACCGACGTCGTCGTGAAGATGGACGACAAGCCGAGCCAGGCGCTGCGCCGCGGCCGCTGGAAATCCTCGATGTGGCTCGCGATCGACGCGGTCAAGAAGGGCGAGGCGGACGCCGCGGTCTCGGCCGGGAACACCGGCGCCCTGATGGTCATGGCGAAATTCAATCTGCACACCATGCCGGGCATCGAGCGCCCGGCCATCGCCGGCCTTTGGCCCACGCTCAAGGGCGACTCCGTGATGCTCGACATGGGCGCCTCGATTGGCGCCGACGCCGATCATCTCGTCGATCTGGCCGTCATGGGCAGCGCCATGGCGCGCGTGTTGTTCGATCTCGAGCGGCCGAGCGTCGGATTGCTCAACATCGGTGTCGAAGAGGTGAAGGGTCTCGAATCGGTGCGCGAGGCGGGCAAGTTCCTGCGCGAGGCGAACCTGCCGTTCCTCGACTATGTCGGGTTTGTTGAGGCCGACACGATCGGGCAGGGCGTTGCCGACGTGATCGTGACGGAAGGCTTTGCCGGCAATATCGCGATCAAGACCGCCGAGGGAACCGCCAAGCAGATCACCACCCTGCTGCGCTCCGCGATGAGCCGCACCTGGCGCGCCCGGCTCGGCTATTTCCTGGCGCGCGAGGCGTTCGGCATGCTCCGCGACAAGATGGACCCGCGTAAGGCGAACGGCGGGGTGTTCCTCGGCCTCAACGGCATCGTCATCAAAAGCCACGGGGGAACCGATGCGGAAGGCTTTGCGGCAGCCGTGGATGTCGGCTACGACATGGTCCGCTACGAATTGCTTAACAAGATCAAGGACACGCTGTTGCGCCACGCCCGTGAAGAAGCCGAAGCAAGTAAAGTGGGCGGAGCCGCTTCGTGACCGTCACTCGCTCTGTCGTTCTTGGCTGCGGCAGCTATCTGCCGGCGCGCCGCGTCACCAATGACGATCTGACCAAGATCGTCGACACGTCCGACGAATGGATCGTGCAGCGCACCGGCATCCGCGAGCGCCACATCGCGGCGGACGGCGAACACACCTCCGATCTTGGGGTGGCGGCAGCGCGCGCCGCGCTCAGCGCTGCGCAGGTCGATGCGCAGTCGATCGATCTGATCGTGCTGGCGACCTCGACGCCGGACAACACCTTTCCGGCGAGCGCCGTCGCCGTGCAGGCGGCCCTCGGCATCACGCAGGGCGCTGCGTTCGACTTGCAGGCGGTGTGCTCCGGTTTCGTCTTCGCCATGGCGACCACGGACGGCCTGCTGCGTGCCGGAGTGCACAAGCGCGCGCTGGTGATCGGCGCCGAGACCTTTTCGCGCATCCTCGATTGGAACGATCGCGGGACGTGTGTGCTGTTCGGCGATGGCGCGGGCGCGGTGGTGATGGAAGCACAACAGCAGCCTGGCACGCGCGATGACCGCGGCCTGCTCACCTCGCACCTGCGCTCCGACGGGCGGCACAAGAGCAAGCTCTATGTCGATGGCGGGCCGTCGTCGACTGGCACGGTCGGACACCTGCGGATGGAGGGCAAAGATGTGTTCCGCTTCGCGGTCGGCGCGATCACCGACGTGATCAGGGATGTGTTCCGCGACACCGGTTATACGGCCGACGATCTCGACTGGTTCGTGCCGCATCAGGCCAACAAGCGCATCATCGACGGCTCCGCACACAAGCTGGGCATTGCGCCGGAGAAGGTCGTCACCACCGTCGATCTGCACGGCAACACGTCAGCCGCCTCGATCCCGCTTGCGCTCGATGTCGCCGTCAAGGACGGGCGGATCAAACAAGGCGATCTCGTGCTGCTGGAGGCGATGGGCGGGGGATTTACCTGGGGTGCCGCACTGGTGCGCTGGTGAGACGCCCCCCGGAAATGCGAATGAGGGCCGTTGACCGTTGCCTCGACATGTGAATATCGTTGATTATTCAAGTTGATAAGGTTGGTCGCCGAAAGCGGGGTCTAGGCGATGGCGGGCAAAACGGTGACGCGGGCGGACCTGTGTGAGGCCGTGTACCAAAAGGTCGGGCTGTCGCGAACCGAATCGGCGACTCTCGTGGAAATGGTATTGAAGGAGATCACGGATTGCCTCGAACGGGGCGAGACCGTGAAGCTTTCGTCGTTCGGATCGTTCGTCGTGCGCAAGAAGGGGCAGCGGATCGGCCGCAATCCGAAGACCGGCAAGGAAGTGCCGATCTCGCCGCGGCGCGTGATGGTGTTCAAGCCTTCGGCGATCCTCAAGCAGCGGATCAATTCCGGAGCCGACGGGGGCCAGCAGGCTGGTCAGTAAATGCGTAGTCAAAGGGTAACCGGTGGATACGGCGCCCGACGCGTTCCGTACCATCAGTGAAGTCGCGGACGACCTCGACTTGCCGCAGCACGTGCTGCGTTTCTGGGAAACCCGTTTTCAACAGATCAAGCCGATGAAGCGTGGCGGCGGCCGGCGCTATTACCGCCCAGACGATATCGATCTGTTGCGCGGCATCCGCCATCTCCTTTACGGCGAGGGTTATACGATCCGCGGGGCGCAGCGCATCCTGAAGGATCACGGCGTCAAGTTCGTCCAGCATGTCTGGAAGGCCGGTGCGCCGCAGCCGGCACGCGCGGCGGAAATCGAGGAGGTTGAGGTCGTCGAAGCACCGCCGGCCCGGCCGCTTCCCGGCGCCCGGCGCG
>JAXDOA010000516.1:0-5763 GCA_034669125.1 Hyphomicrobiales bacterium | reverse complement strand
CGCCGTGCGCGCGCAGAAGTTCGGCCGCGATGGCAAGGCCGAGCCCGGAGCCGCCGCGCCGCGTCGAACCCTGAAATGCCTCGAACAGATGCGCGCGCGCTCTTTGGCTGACGCCCGGCCCGGTGTCGGACACCTCGATGACCGCAACCGAGCCCTCGCGCCTTCCGGTGATGCGGAGCTGATCGCGGCCGGGCTCATTCGGTGCGCGGCTTTCCAGCGCCTGCAGCGCATTCCGCGTCACGTTGAGGACGACGCGGAACAACTGGTCCGGGGCGGCCTCGACATGCTCTCCGCGCTCGACCGCGCTGATCCAGCGCACCGCCGACTCCGGCGAGAGGCCCAGCGTCTCGCGCACTTCGTCCACCAGCGTGTCGAGTTGCACCGGCCTGCGGTCGGGCGGCGGCTCTCTCACCTGGCCGTAGGAGAGCGTCGACTGACAGAACGCGATGGCGCGCTCGAGCGAGCGCATCAGCTGCGGCGCAAAGCGCTGCACGTTCGGGTCGGGCACGCTCACGAGCCGATCGGAGAACAGCTGCGCCGAGGCGAGCAGGTTGCGCAGATCGTGGTTGATCTTCGATACCGCGAGGCCGAGCGCCGCGAGGTGGCTCTTCTGTTGCAGCATCGAAGCGAGGTCGCGCTGCATCGCGCCAAGCTCGTGCTCGGCAATGCCGATCTCGTCGGCACGTCCGGACGGCACGACGATGCGCGAAGCATCCTCCGGATCCTCGCGGAAGCGGATCATGTTGGTGGTCAGGACATCGAGCGGGCGCACGAACAGATAGTGCAGAGAGAGATAGACGAGCGCCGCGGTGATCGCCGAGATCAGCAGCGAGAGAAAAAGAATGTTGCGCGAGAACGCGAACATCTTCTCCCGCAGCGGACCTTCCTCGATCACGATCTCGATGAAATCGCTGCCGGGTGGCCCCTGCCCCACGACGCGCACGATATCGCTGTCGGAACGCAGGAACAGCGTTTGCAGCGCCGCCCACACGGCACGCGCCGGTGTTGACTCGCGCAGGTCGACGTTATGGTGGATCTGCTGGGGCAGATCGTTGAGGGCAAGCAGCTTGCGCTGGTTGCCCATCTTGACCGCGATCGTCTTGGCCCCGACGCTGTCGAGAATCTCCTGCACCACCTTGGGCGGCAGGGTGATCTTTTCGCTCCCCGGTGTCTGCGCATTGAGCACGATCGAAACCGTGCGCGCGACCGCGAGGCGGTCGGAGAGCCAATTCAGCCGGAAATTCGCGATCGACGGCACATAGATCAGCACTTCGGCGATCATCACGAACAGGATCGTGAGAAGCAGAAGCTTGCCCGAGAGACCGAAGCGCAAGCTCCGGCCCCCTTGGTCCTTCTCGGTCGATGACGGCTCAAGCGTCATTCATGCTGCCTTGTGGCGGATAGCTTACCCGAAGCGGCGCAGAAAGTTTATCAGTCTTCGTAGCTTTGGATTGCTTAAACTTGGCGAAAAATAACTAATTGCGGCGCGTTTGCCGATTTCCGACAAGGTCGGATAAGGGACCACAACGTCTGTCATGGCGCGAATGTTGAGCCCGCGTGACAGTGCCAGCGTCCAGGCGGTGATCAGTTCGCCCGCGTGCGCGCCGACGATGGAGGCTCCGAGAATGCGGCCATTCTTCGCCGTCACCACCTTGATGTGCCCGTGAGTGTCGCGCTCGGCCTGCGCACGGTCGTTCTCGTGGTACGGCCAGCGCAGCACGCGTATCGTCTTGTGACGCTCGCGCGCCTGCGTTTCGGTGAGGCCGACATGCGCAAGCTCCGGATCGGTGAACGTCACCCATGGAATCGCGTCATCGCTTGCCTTGGCGGGCAAGCGAAACAGCGCATTCCGGATGACAATGCCAGCGTGATAGTTCGCCACGTGAGTGAATTGCCCGCCCGCCGCATCTCCGATCGCGTAGGCCTTCTTGTTCGTCGTCTTCAGACCCTTGTCGACCACGATGCCGCGTGGCTCGTATTTGATACCGGCCTTTTCGAGATCAAGCCCTTCGACGTTCGCCCGGCGGCCCGCAGCGATCAAAAGATTTGATCCTTCGATGATTTCCTCGCCCTGCGACGTTTCGATGACAGCCTGAATCCTGCCGTCGTTGTGACCGATTCGTGTCACCTTGACGCCGGAGCGGATGACGACGCCCTCGCGCGTCAATTGCTCGAGCACGATCGCGGCGCATTCGGGATCGTCCTTCGCCAACGGCGTCGCGGCTTCGAGCACGGTCACCTTCGCGCCGAGCCGCCGATGGGCCTGCGCGAGCTCAAGCCCGATCGGCCCCGCGCCGACGACGATGAGGTGCTCGGGACAGCGCTTGAGTTCGAAGATCGTCTCATTGGTGAGATACGGCGTCTCGGCAAGCCCGGGGATCGGCGGCACCGCCGGCGATGAGCCCGAGGCGATGACGAAGCGGCGCGCCTTGATCTGAAATTTATCGCCGACCGTGACGGTCGCGGCATCCGCAAAGCGCGCAACGCCTTCAATCACGTGCACGCCGAGCCCAGTGAAGCGCTCTTTCGAGTCGTTCGGGGCGATGGCCGCGATAACGCCGTGGACATGCGCGCTCACCTTGGCGAAATCGATCTCGGCGCGCGGCAGCGTCAATCCAAACGGCGTGGCGCGCTTGGGCTCCATCGCATGCCTGGCGGCGGCGAGCAGCGCCTTGGACGGGACGCAGCCGTAGTTGAGGCAGTCGCCTCCCATCTTGCCTTTTTCGATCAACACCACCGGCACGCCGAACGCGGCGGCCGCGGCCGCGACCGAAAGGCCGCCGGAGCCGGCGCCGATGACACAGATGTCCGGGGTCAAGACGTCCGTGACAGCCTCCCCCCTCGTTGACCGATCAGGTGAGTGGTGCCGGATGTGTCCGCGCACCGTGCGCGCGCACACGTTTCACGACCACGGGGATCAGCGACAGCACACCGAGCGTGGCGAGTGCGGCGAGCAATCGCGGCGTCACGATCATGCCGAGGTCGAACTGGACCGCGCAGTCGGCGCGGCCGGACGCGAGGCAGCCGCGGAAGATGATCTCCTGCGCGGCAATCACGCTGTCGAGCCCGGAGCCGAGGAACGCCAGGGTGAACGCCGCCGGTATGATTCCGATCGCGGTCGCGGCAACGAAGGTCGCGAGCCTCACACCGACCAGCGCGGGCGCGAGATTGACCAGAAAGAACGGAAATGCCGGGACCAGCCGCAGGAACAGGAGATAGCTGAACGCATTGGCGCAAAAGCCGTCGGCTATTTTGCTGGCGAGCGGTCCGGCGCGCCGCACCAGGCTTTCGCCGCATGCACCCCGCGCGATCAGAAACACGATGGTCGCGCCGGTCGTCGCGCCGATCACATTGGCAAGGCCGCCGACCAGCGTGCCGAACAGGATGCCGCCGGTGATCGAGAGAATGAGCCCGCCGGGGATCGAGAGCGCCACCACCACCACATAGACCGCGATGAACCCGCCGACCGCCGCGATGCCGTGGTGGTCGATGAACGCGTCGATCGCCATGCGATGGCGGACCAGCGTTTCGAGCGAGATATGGCGATGCGCCCCGGTCGCGAAAACCGCCAGCATGGCGAGCACGATCACGGCAACCGGAGCAAACCGGCGCAGGCGGGCGCGAAAGACGTACTCGGCGTCGGTGGCGGCCGTGGATCGGTGGGAGGTCATTGGGCGGACATGGTTTTTGGGCGTTTCCGGTGGTTGGACCCAAGGTATACACAAGTCCCCTTGCGAAGAAGTAGCAGTCACCGTCATTTGACGCCGTTTCACCCCCCTCTCGCAGCCGCGTGATGACGGAACGCACTGATTTCCGGTCGGATTCACCATGCCGGGCAGCCCCCCGCTTCGCATTGACTTGGGCCGTCGGCCTCACTTATAAGCCGCGCCAAGCTTGAGCGCCGGCAGCCTTGGAAATGTCGGTTTCAGCGCACTTTCACCGATCCGGCGCCGCTCATCCGAACCCTTGAGCGCCCAAGCCGCGACCAGCGGAGTTTTCACCCGTGAAACGGACCTATCAACCGAGCAAACTGGTGCGCAAGCGCCGTCACGGCTTCCGCGCCCGCACAGCCACCACGGGCGGCCGCAAAGTGCTCTCCGCGCGCCGGGCGCGGGGGCGGAAGCGGCTCAGCGCCTAGGCGGCTGCGCAGCTGCGCGGCATTTGGCACCTCCATGGAGCGGCTGACGCAACGGGCGGAGTTCCTGAGCGCCGCCAAGGGCCGCCGGGTTCCGGCCGGGCCCTTTGTGCTGCAAATGCGCGAGCGCGGCGACACCGTGGCGGCGCGCTTCGGCTTCACGGTGTCGAAAAAGGTCGGCAGCGCTACCGAGCGCAACCGGGTGCGGCGGCGGCTGCGCGACATCGTGCGCCGTCATGCCGCGCTCGCGGCGCTGGCCGGGCATGACTACGTGCTGATCGGCCGGCGCGCGGCGCTGTCCATGCCGTTCGACGCGATGACGGCGGAATTCACCGGCGCGCTCAAGCGCCTGCACAAACGGCCTGCGCGGGGCGCGGCTGAAAGCACCCCATGACCGACAACAAGAACACCATCATCGCCATCGTGCTCTCGGCGATCGTCTTGCTGGGATGGCAATATTTCGTCGGGATGCCGCAGATGGAGCGGCAGCGGCAGGAAGCGCTGCTCAAGCAGCAGCAGCAAACCACAACGCCGGCACCCGTTCCGGGACAGCCGACCCCCGCGCCCGGAGCGCCGGCCGCGCCGGGGCAAACCACCGCGCCCGCCCCGCCCGGCACGCTGACCGTGCCCGGCACCGCGACGCCGGCCGGCGTGCAGACCCAGACCCGCGCGGCCGTGCTCGCCGCCACCCCGCGCATCCCGGTCGAGACCCCCCGCCTGCGCGGCTCGATCGCGCTCAAAGGCGCGCGCATCGACGACCTCGCGCTGATCCAATACCGCGAGACCGTCGACCCGAAATCCCCGCCGATCACCCTGCTCTCCCCCTCCGGCACCGAGCACCCATTCTACGCCGAGTACGGCTGGGTGCGCGGGGCGAACTCGAACGCCAAGCTCCCGGACGCCGAAACGGTCTGGCGCCAGGAGGGCGCAGGCGCGCTCGGCCCCGACAAGCCGGTCACCCTCACGTGGGACAACGGCGAGGGGCTGACGTTCCGCCGCACCATCGCGGTCGACGACAAATATCTGTTCACCGCCAAGGACGAGGTGACCAACACCACCGCCGAGCCGGTCACGCTGTTTCCCTACGCGCTGATCTCGCGCCACGGCACGCCGAAGACCGAAGGCTATTACATCCTGCACGAGGGCTTCATCGGCGTGCTCGGCGAGCAGGGCCTGAAGGAGGAGAGCTACAAGACCGTCGAGGAGAAGAAGGCGATCCCCTTCACGGCGACCAACGGCTGGCTCGGAATCACCGACAAGTACTGGGCGGCGACGCTGCTGCCCGACCCGGCCGCGAAGCTCAACGCGCGCTTCTCATCGGGCGCCGCCGGCACCACCAAGACCTACCAGACCGACTACCTGCTCGACGCGCAGACGATAGCGCCGGGCGCGACCGGCGCCGCCACCATGCGGCTGTTCGCCGGCGCCAAGGAGGTGCAGACCGTCGACTTCTACGACAAGGCGCTCGGCCTCAACCGCTTCGAGCTGCTGATCGACTGGGGCTGGTTTTATTTCATCACCAAGCCGATGTTCTGGACCATCGACTGGCTGTTCCACCTGGTCGGCAATTTCGGCATCGCGATCCTGCTGGTGACGGTGCTGGTCAAGGCGATCTTCTTTCCGCTCGC
>JAXDOA010000515.1:0-15337 GCA_034669125.1 Hyphomicrobiales bacterium | reverse complement strand
CGAAGCACAGCCCATCCGCGTAACCTCCCGAGCCGCCGAACATCCGGCGCACGGTTACCGGTCCGAAAGGTTCGAAAAGCTCTTTCAGCCCGTCTGCATTCATTAGACCGCCGCTTCGATCGCGGCCGGATCGGCCGGCGTGATGGAGACGCTCTCGCCGCAGCCGCAGGCCGAGGTCTCGTTCGGATTACGGAAGCTGAACGACGAGCCGAGCCGGTCCGCCTTGTAGTCCATTATTGCGCCGAGCAGGAACAGCACCGCCTTGGGGTCGATCAGCAATCGGACGCCCTTGTCCTCGACCACCTCGTCGAACTTCGCTGCTTCTGCGGCATATTCCATCGTGTAGGCCATGCCGGCACAGCCGCCGTTCTTCACGCCGACGCGCACGCCCGCGAACGGCCTGTCGGCCTTCGCCATGATCGCCTTGATGCGATCCGCAGCGGCATCGGTGAGCCGCATCACCTGCGGTCGGGGCCTTGCGCTTGCCATCTCTTGTTCTTTCAAACCGTTATAATCTTTGGCGAATCCAGAATATCAGAAACGCCGTTATTGTCTATTTGGTGCGCTGCGGCGCTGCCCGCAACCTCACCACATGTTCAGCGAGGCGCGCGCCTCGTCCGACATCCGGCTCTGCTCCCACGGCGGATCCCACACGATGTTCACCGTCACCGGGCCGACGCCCGCGACGCTCGACACCGCGTTTTCCACCATGATGGGCAGTTCCTGCGCCGACGGACAGTTTGGCGTCGTGAGCGTCATGTCCACCGTGACGGCGCGGTCGTCCGCGATGTCGACCTTGTAGATCAGGCCAAGCTCATAGATGTCCGCCGGGATTTCCGGGTCGTAGACGGTCTTGAGCGCGCCGACGATGTCGTCGGTGATCCGTCCAAGCTCGTCGGCCGGAATGGTGCTTGAGCCGGAGGTCTCCACGGCATTCGGAGCCGGCTTGTCTTCGGTGTTGGTTTCATCGGTCATGCAAAGAAATCCTGCGCCTTGATCAAGGCTTGGGCAAGGCTGTCGACCTCTGCCTTGGTATTGTAGAGCCCGAACGATGCCCGGCATGTCGCCGAGACGCCGTAGCGCGCGAGCAGCGGCATCACGCAGTGCGTGCCGGCACGCACCGCGACGCCCGCGCGGTCGATGATGGTTGCAACATCATGCGGGTGTGCGCCCTTCAATTCGAACGAGACGATCGCGCCCTTGTCCTTGGCGGTGCCGATGATGCGCAGCGAGTTGATCTCGGTCAGCCGCTGGTGCGCATACTTGACGACCTCGCTCTCGTGGGCACGGATGCGCGCTTTGCCGATCGACTGGACATAGTCGATCGCGGCGCCGAGCCCGATCGCCTGCACGATCGGCGGCGTGCCGGCCTCGAACTTGTGCGGCGGGTCGCCATAGATGACGCGATCCTCGAACACTTCCTTGATCATTTCGCCGCCGCCGTTGAACGGCCGCATGGCGGCGAGGTGCTCGTACTTGCCGTATAGCGCGCCGATGCCGGTCGGGCCATAGAGCTTGTGGCCCGTGATGGCATAGAAATCGCAGCCGATATCCTGCACGTCGATTTCGAGATGCACCGCCGCCTGGCTGCCGTCGACCAGCACCGGGATGCCGCGCTCATGCGCGATGCGCACGACCTCCTTGATCGGCACGATGGTGCCGAGCGCGTTCGACATGTGCGTCATCGCGACCAGTTTGGTGCGCGGGGTCAGCAGCTTCTCGAACTCGTCGATCAGGAAATTGCCGTCCTCGTCGACCGGCGACCACTTGATCACCGCACCATGGCGCTCGCGCAGGAAGTGCCACGGCACGATGTTGGAGTGATGCTCCATGATCGAGATGACGATCTCGTCGCCGGGCTGGATGCGCTCGCGCGCGAACGTATAGGCGACGAGATTGATCGCCTCGGTCGCATTGCGGGTGAAGACGATCTCTTCCGGACGCGATGCATTGAGGAATGCACGCACCTTTTCGCGCGCGCCCTCGTAGCCTTCGGTCGCCGCATTGGCGAGGTAGTGCAGGCCGCGGTGCACGTTCGCGTACTCGGTCGTGTAGGCCTGGTTCAGGCGATCGAGCACCGCTTGAGGCTTCTGCGCGGACGCCGCGTTATCGAGATACACCAGCGGCTTGCCGTAGACCTGCATCGACAGGATCGGGAAGTCCTCCCGAATGCGGGCGACGTCGTAGGAGCCGTTGGTCACAGCCGGATGCATGTCATCCTCGCGCCTTGAGCCATGCGACGACCGCTTCCATCAGCGCCTCGCGCAGGCCGGCATGTTCGATGCCTTCGACGGCGTCGCCGACGAAAGCCTGGATCAGCAGCGATTCGGCCTCCTTCTGCGGGATGCCGCGCGCCTTGAGATAGAACAGCAAGTCTTCATCGAGGTCGCCCGCCGTCGCGCCGTGGCCGCACTGCACGTCGTCGGCAAAGATCTCCAACTCCGGCTTGTTGTCGGCCTCGGCGTCCTCCGAAAGCATCAACGCGTGCGACGCCATCTTGGCGTCGGTCTTCTGCGCGCCGGGCCGCACGACGATCTTGCCCTGGAAAATGCCGCGGCTCTCGTCGTCGAGCACCGTCTTGAACACTTCGCGGCTCTGGCACTCGGCGGCGCTGTGATCGACGACCAACGTGATGTCGGCGTGCTGGCGGCCCTTCAGCAGGCTAGCGCCGCGGATGTTCGCGACGGTGCCCTCGCCGCCGAAGCGCAGGAACAATTGATTGCGGACGACCGCCCCGCCCGTCGTGAACAGGAAGGTGTTGAAGCGCGCATGCGCGCCCACATTCGCCATCAGCGACGACAGGTGCAGCGCGTTCGCGCCCTCGCGGGTGATCTTGATGTGGTCGACATGCGCCTCGTCGGCGACGACCAGTTCCAGGGCGGTATTGACCTGATAGTATCGCCCGGCAGCGCCCTCATGGCTCTCGACCAGCATCGCGCGCGCGCTCTTCTCGATGGTAACGAGCGAACGGGTGAACAGCGCCGCAGGCCTGTCGCCGGTTGCGGCGAATACGAGATGGATCGGCCGCTCGATCGCCGCACCGGCCGCGATTCGGATCACCGCACCGTCGCCCATGAAGGCGGTATTGAGCGCCACCGCCGCGTCATCGGTCGGCACGGTCTTGCCGAGGCGTGCGGCGACAAATGCATCGCCTTTGGCCAATGCGTCCGACATCGTCTGAATCGTCAGGCCGGGCTCAAGTCCAACGAGATCGGAGAGCTCAGAGGCAAACGCGCCGTCGACGAAGACAAGGCGCCGGCATTCGACATCCGCCAGCAGTGCGCCGGCATCTTTGGCGCGCGCCTTGGCGGCGGCATCGGGGGGGGTCGCCAGCGGCTTGGCGTCGCGCATCAGGGCGCGCAAATCGGTGTACTTCCATTCCTCGACGCGGCGGTGAGGCAGGCCTGTCGCGGCAAAGCGCTGGAACGCGGCCTCACGCAACGGCGCAACGCCCGGCAGCTTCGCCCTCGCCGCCGCCCACTCTGCGGCGAGCTGTTGCTCGGCGGCGTTCTTGATGAGGGTTATTTCAGCCATGTCTATTCCGCCGCGACCGGCGCTTCCTGGAATTGCGCGTAACCGCTCGCTTCGAGTTCAAGCGCCAGTTCCTTGCCGCCGGTCTTCACGATGCGGCCCTTCGACAGCACATGCACGATGTCCGGCACGATGTAGTCGAGCAGGCGCTGGTAATGCGTGATGACGATCGTTGCGCGCTCCGGCGAGCGCAGCCGGTTGACGCCGTCGGCCACGATCTTCAGCGCGTCGATGTCGAGGCCCGAGTCGGTCTCATCGAGCACGGCAAGACGCGGCTCGAGCAGCGCCATCTGCAAAATCTCGTTGCGCTTCTTCTCGCCGCCGGAGAAGCCGACATTGACCGCGCGGCGCAGCATATCCGGACTGATCGATAGCTTGGCCGCGCCCTCGCGCACCTTTTTCATGAACTCCGGCGTCGTCAGTTCCGTCTCGCCACGCTTCTTGCGTTGCGCGTTGAGCGCCGTGCGCAGGAACGTCATGGTGGCGACGCCGGGGATTTCGATCGGATACTGGAACGCCAGGAAAACGCCCTTGGCGGCGCGCTCGTCCGGCTGCATCTCCAGAACGTTCTCGCCGTTGAACAGTACCTCGCCTTGCGTGACCTCGTAGTCGGCCTTGCCGGCAAGCACATAGGCGAGCGTCGACTTGCCCGATCCGTTCGGGCCCATGATGGCGTGCACCTCACCTTTGTTTACGGTGAGGTCGAGGCCGTTGAGAATCTTCTTGCCGTCGATTTCGACGTGCAGGTTCTTGATTTCAAGCAGAGACATTGTGATTTAGTCCGCGAGTTCGAGACGTTTTTCAATGCGCTCAAGGCGCACCTTTATTGAGGCAATATCGCCATGATCATGTTCTTGGATCGTGACAACACCGGCCAGATGCTGCCGGATGGCGGTCATCTCCACACTCATCGTGTGCATCCAGTCGGCCATCTTCGCCATATCGCCACGAATGGCGCGCAAATGCTCCAACATGAGATTGTCGGGCTCGACCATTACCCCACGCTTCCCTCAAGGCTTACCGCGATCAGCTTCTGCGCCTCGACGGCGAATTCCATCGGCAAATGCTGCAGCACGTCCTTGACGAAGCCGTTGACCACGAGCGCGGTCGCCTCTTCGGCGGTCAGCCCGCGCTGGCGGCAATAGAACAGCATGTCCTCGGAGATCTTCGAGGTCGTGGCTTCGTGCTCGAATACCGTCGAGGAATTCTTCGCCTCGATATACGGCACGGTGTGCGCGCCGCACTTGTTGCCGATCAGCAGCGAGTCGCAATTGGTGAAGTTGCGCGCGTTCTTGGCCTTGCGGTGCGACGAGACGAGTCCGCGATAGGTATTCTGCGAATGCCCGGCCGCGATCCCCTTGGAGATGATCCGGCTCGTCGTGTTCTTGCCGAGATGAATCATCTTCGTCCCCGAATCGACCTCCTGGTGGCCGTTCGAGATCGCGATCGAGTAGAACTCGCCGCGTGAACCATCGCCGCGCAGGATGCAGCTCGGATATTTCCATGTGATGGCCGAGCCGGTCTCGACCTGGGTCCAGGAAATCTTGGAATTCGCACCGCGGCAGTCGCCGCGCTTGGTGACGAAGTTGTAGATGCCGCCCTTGCCGTCGGCGTCGCCCGGATACCAGTTCTGGATGGTCGAGTACTTGATCTCGGCGTCGTCGTGCGCAATCAGCTCGACCACGGCCGCATGAAGCTGGTTCTCGTCGCGCATCGGCGCGGTGCAGCCCTCGAGGTAGCTGACGTACGAGCCCTTGTCGGCGATGATCAGCGTGCGCTCGAACTGGCCGGTGTTCTTCTCGTTGATGCGGAAGTAAGTCGACAGTTCCATCGGGCAACGCACGCCGGGCGGCACGTAGACGAACGAGCCGTCGGAGAACACCGCCGCATTGAGTGTCGCGAAGAAATTGTCGGACACCGGCACGACCGAACCGAGATATTTCTTCACGAGGTCCGGATGCTCGCGCAGCGCTTCGGAGATCGGCATGAAGATCACGCCGACCTTTTTCAGCTCTTCCTTGAACGTGGTGGCAACCGACACCGAGTCGAACACGGCGTCCACGGCGACGCGCCGATCGCTGACCGGCTCGCCATCCTCGCCCGGCTCGCGCACGATGCCGAGCAGCGCCTCGCGCTCGCGCAGCGGAATGCCGAGCTTCTCGTAGGTTTTCAGGATTTCCGGATCGATGTCGTCGAGAGATTTCGGCGCCTTGAAGTTCGATGGCGCGGAATAATAGTAGGCGTCCTGATAGTCGATCGGGCCGTAGTTCACCCGCGCCCACTGCGGCTCGCGCATGGTGAGCCAGCGCCGATAGGCGTCGAGCCGCCACTCCAGCATCCAGGCGGGCTCGTCCTTCTTCGCCGAAATGAAGCGGACGGTGTCTTCAGAGAGACCCTTGGGGGCCTTGTCGGATCCGATGTTGGTCTCGAACCCGTACTTGTATTGGTCGACGTCGATCCGGCGAACCTGTTCGACGGTCTCTTGTACGGCCGGCATTTAACTCCTCCACAGCGGTTTCAAGGACCGCGGGGTTTGTTGTGTCGGTTATGGTGTTCGTCCTGGCTCGGGAAGATCACCTTCGGTTCAGGCGGCAAGGCCAGGTTTCATCCCCCTAGATAGGGATTTCGTGAGCCTTTGCCAAACATTCAGGAATCGGTCGATTTCGGTCTCGGTGGTGGCCGCCCCAAGGCTGACGCGGATCGCTCCGCGCGCGAGTTCCGCGGGCACGCCCATGGCGGCGAGCACGTGCGACGGCGCTACCTTGCCGGACGAACAGGCTGAGCCGGACGACACCGCGACACCGTCGAGATCGAAGCCGATGACCAAAGTCTCCGCCTTGGCGCCCGGCATGGCGACCAGCGTGGTATTGGGCAGCCGCTCGGCTTGCGCGCCGAAAATGGTGGCTTCTGGGGTCAGCACGCGGATGCCGCTTTCGAGGCGGTCGCGCAGCGCCGCCATTTGACTGGTTTCGGCGGCGAGCGACGCCCTGCATTCGGCAGCAGCAGCACCAAATGCCGCGATGGCGGCAGCATTCTCCGTGCCCGCACGGCTGCCGCGCTCCTGCCCGCCGCCACGGATCAAGGGATCGGCGATGTGGAGTGACTCTTCGCGCTTCACCAGCGCGCCTGCCCCCTTCGCACCGCCAAGCTTGTGTGCGCTGAGCGTCAGCAGATCGGCGCCGAGGTCATGGATATTGAGCCGCATACGCCCGGCCACCTGTACGACATCCACATGGAGCAGCCCGCCATAACGGTGGACGATCTCAGATGCTTCGGCGACCGGCTGAATGACGCCCGTTTCGTTGTTCGCCGCCATGATGGACACCAGCGGGCGCGAGCCTCCCTCCGACAGAAGGGCCAATCGTTGCTCCACCGCACCGAGATCGACGATGCCTTCCGGTGTGACCGGGAGTTTCTCGATGGCGTCAGCGCTAAACCGCCCTCCTGCCAGGACCGACGGATGCTCGATCGTCGAGACCAGCAACCGGTCGCGCGGCGCCTTGTCGGCGCCCACTTCGATCGCCGGCGAGAGCGCGAGCGCGTTCGCCTCCGTGCCGCCGGAGGTAAAGATCATATTGCGTGGGTCGGCCCCGACCAGCGTGGCGACATCCTCGCGCGCCTGTTCGATCAGGCGGCGCGCCGCACGGCCTTCGCCGTGCACTGAAGACGGATTGCCGCACAGTTCCAGCGCCGCGCCCATGGCTTCGCGCGCCACCGGACGCAACGGCGCACTCGCATTCCAGTCCAGATACACACGCGTGGTCATTGATTCTCGATCCGCACAGTCCACATTAGCGCAAAAGACTTGCTTTTAACGTTTGAAATCGTGCAAAAGAACCCGCCACGCCCGCTCGGCCGCAGGTTCGCATGGCGAGGCTGCCCCAGAAATTAGAACAGTTCTAAATAGTTACGCGCGCCCGCCTGTTGCGTCAAGCGCTCCGTAAGTCGAGGAACCGACCGCCATATCTCAATGGTTGCGGATTCCAAAATCGAGGTCTGAATGCCCGAAGTCATCTTTACTGGTCCGGCCGGCCGCATCGAAGGTCGCTATCACCCGGCCCGCATCAAACACGCGCCGATCGCGATCGTGCTGCATCCGCATCCGCAGTTCGGCGGGTCGATGAACCACCAGATCGTCTATCAGCTCTATTACGCCTTCGTGCATCGCGGATTTTCCGTGCTGCGGTTCAATTTCCGCGGCGTCGGGCGTAGCCAGGGCTCGTTCGATCACGGGATCGGCGAACTGTCCGATGCGGCGTCGGCGCTCGACTGGGCGCAGTCGATCAATCCGGAAGCGCGCTCGTGCTGGGTCGCGGGCTTCTCGTTCGGCGCCTGGATCGGCATGCAGCTCCTGATGCGCCGCCCGGAGATCGAGGGCTTCATCTCGGTAGCCCCGCCCGCCAACCTCTACGACTTCTCGTTCCTTGCCCCCTGCCCGTCTTCCGGGCTGATCGTGCATGGCGACAAGGACGCAGTGGTGCCGGCCAAGGACGTCACTGGACTGGTCGACAAGCTCAAGACCCAGAAGGGCATCATCATCGACCAGAAGGTGGTCGCCGGCGCGAACCACTTCTTCGACAACAAGATCGAGCCGATGATGCAGACCGTCACGGCGTATCTCGACAAGCGGCTCAAGCCCGCGGAAAGCACCAGTGCGGCATAGCGGCTCTACGGCCTGACCAGCACGCCCCCGGTCGTCGGCTTCGGCGCGCCGGTCGTGGTCGGAAACGTGAGCGGCAGGCCCTTCAGGGAACGCACTGCAAGGAACGCGAACGCCTGCGCCTCCAGCGCATCGGCCGACCAGCCGACGTGATCCGCGGTCTCGACCGATCCGGGAGCAAGCTTCTCGGCGAGCATCCGCAGCAAGGTCGGATTGCGCGCCCCGCCGCCCGCGACGATCCAGCTGCGCGGCGCGCGCGGCAGCACATCGACGATGCGGGCGACCGTTGCGGCGGTGAGCATGGTCAGCGTCGCCGCGCCGTCCTGTAGGCTCTTCTCCGCAAGTCCCGCATGCATTCCAACCCACTCGCGAAAATCGTTGCGATCGAGCGATTTCGGACACGCTTGGGCAAAGAACGGGTGCGCCACCAATCGGGCGATCGCAGCGTCGTCCGCACGGCCGGCGGCCGCGGCCGCGCCGTCCTGGTCGCGCGGCGCGCCGGTCCGCTCGCGAAAGAAATCGTCGATCAGCGCATTGGCCGGTCCGGTGTCGCAGGCGATGGGATCGTCGGATCCATCAATGAACGTGATGTTGGCGACGCCGCCGAGATTGAGAACCGCGATCGGATGCGGCCGGTCGAGCGTGCGCGCAAGCGCGCGATGGAATACCGGAACGAGCGGCGCGCCGTGGCCGCCGGCCGCAACGTCGGCAGCGCGGAAATCGTAGACAACCGCAATTCCGGTCTCGCGTGCCAACATCGCCGCGTCGCCGAGCTGCACTGTCAGCTTTTCCGCCGGCCGGTGCAGAACGGTCTGCCCGTGGTAGCCAACCACGTCGATCGATGTTCGATCGATCCCGTTGACGGTCAAAAACGTATTGACTGCGCTCACGTGAAGCGCGGTCGACATCCGCTCGGCCTCGGCGATCACGCCAGGCCGCTCGGTCCGCAGGCGCAATGCCGGGGTCGCCTCCATAGCGCGCCGCAGCAACGCGACTTCGTCCTCCTGGTAGACATGCAGCGCGCTCGGTCCGTAGCGTGAAACGGCCTCGCCATCGGTCTCGATCGAGGCGACATCGATGCCGTCCATCGACGTGCCGCTCATCAGCCCGATCGCTCGCATACCGCCCCGTCGATTCTAGGATTCCCCGACCGGACCTGTTACACCACCGGCCCGGCGCCAGCGACTCGTCCGGTACCACAACCGAGCCTAACGATGAGTGAGTACAAATCCGATTTCCTGCGCGAGCTCTCGACCCGCGGGTTCATCCATCAGGTCTCCGAACCGGAAGTCCTGGACGAACTCGCGCGCACGAAAACCATCACGGCCTATATCGGATTCGACTGCACGGCACCCTCACTGCATGTGGGCTCCCTGGTGCAGATCATGCTGCTCTACTGGCTGCAGCAGACCGGCCACAAACCGATCGCGCTGATGGGCGGCGGCACCACGCGGGTCGGCGACCCGTCCGGGCGCGACGAAACGCGCCGCATCCTCACCTACGAGCAGATCGAGGCGAACAAGGACTCGATCAAGGGCGTGTTCTCGAAGTTTTTGAAATTCGGCGACGGCAAGTCCGATGCGATCATGCCGGACAATGCCGAATGGCTCGCCACGCTCAACTATGTGGAATTCCTGCGCGACGTCGGGCGGCACTTCTCGATCAACCGCATGCTGGCGTTCGACTCGGTGAAGTTGCGATTGGATCGCCAGCAGGAGATGTCGTTCCTGGAATTCAATTACATGATCCTCCAGGCCTACGACTTCGTGGAGCTGCACAAGCGCTACGGCTGCGGGCTGCAGATGGGTGGCTCCGACCAGTGGGGCAACATCATCAACGGCATCGATCTCGGCCGGCGCATGATGAATGCGCAGCTGTTCGCCGTTACCTCACCGCTGATCTCGACCTCGTCGGGCGCCAAGATGGGCAAGACCGCGGCCGGCGCGGTCTGGCTCAATGCGGACCTCGTGAGCCCGTACGAGTACTGGCAGTACTGGCGCAACACCGAGGACGGCGATGTTCCGCGCTTCCTCAAGCTGTTCACGACGCTGCCGTTGTCGGATATCGGCAAGCTCGCGGCGCTGCAGGGCCAGGAGATCAACGAGGCTAAGAAGGTGCTCGCGACCGAGGCGACCGCGATGCTGCACGGCCGCGCGGCAGCCGAACAGGCCGCCGAGACGGCGCGGCGGACGTTCGAGGAAGGTGCGGTGGCGGATAGCCTGCCGACCGTGGAAGTCCCGCGCGCCGAACTGGCAGCGGGACTAGGCGTGCTGAGTGCATTTGCCGAGAAGACTGGTCTTGTGGCCTCAAACGGAGAAGCGCGGCGCCAGATCAAGGGCGGCGGGCTGAAGGTCAACGACGCAACCGTCACCGACGACAAGATGACGCTGACACCGAAAGACGTGACGCCCGAAGGCGTCATCAAGCTTTCGCTCGGCCGCAAGAAGCACGTGCTGATCAAGCCGGTGTAGAGTTTACCGCGTCGGCGACGAGTACGGCGGCACCGCGTTTTTGTCGCTCTCCGCGCCGCGGAATTCGAAAATCTTGCGCAGGAAACCGGGCGCGAGCATCGACATCGGCGCGACGCGCAAGGTCGCGTTCCCCTGCGGGCCGACGACCTCGTAGGTCATGCCGAACACGCCTTCGTTCTGCCCGCCGCCGATGATCATCCCGACGATCGGAACGCGCGCGAGAAAATTGTTCAGCGCGTAGGCCGGTATGAACGTGCCGCGCAGGCGCACGTCGTCGCGCGCATAATCGAATTGGCCTTCCAGCGTCGCGCCGATGGCCGGCCCCCATACGACGCCGTCGCGGATCATCATCTTGCCGGGCGAGCGCGTGAATTCGGCGCGCATGCGCGAGAAGGTCACGCCCGAGCCGATCGCCTGCGGCATGCGCCCGCTCGGATCGTTGCCGTTGGCGGCAACCTTTTCGAGCGTCGCCTCACCGCGGATCGAGAAGTCGCGCACGTTGAGCACGCCTTCCTGCGGCAACTGATCGGCGGTCGGCGGGTCCATCGCCATCCACATCTGCCCGCCGACGACGCGCGAATAGGTGTCTGTGAAGCGCAGCAGTGCGCCGGCGTCGTTCGCCTCGAAGTAAACGACCTGTCGCCCGCCCGGATAGGCGCGCAGGTCTCCGGTCAGCGACGAGTTGGTGCCGAGCTTGGCGAGCATGCCGAAGGTGCGCACATGGCCATTGCGGCGCGACATGCGCAATTCGACGCCGCGCAGCGCCTCGACATTGTAGCCGGTGGCGGTCGCGAGCTTGACATCGAGATCGAAGTCGCGCGCGGCCTGCTTGCTTTTCTCGCCCGACGGCCCCGAAGTCGCCGACTTGATGAAGCCGCGGCCGTCGAACAGTTCGCCGCGCATCGTCACCTTGAGGGTGCCGTCCGGCGCGCGGTCGGCGCGCAATGTTGCCTTGTCGCCGTCGGACAGCGCGAAGGACGGGAAGCTCGCGAGCGCGATTTCGCCGTTCGCGTCGAGCTCGATCATGCCTTTCACGAGCGTGCCGGGCCCGTCGATGACGATGTCGTCGAAGCGCATCACCTGCGGCTTGTCGATCACCGTGAAGGTCACGCGCGTTGCTTTCCCGGCGGTTTTCCACCAGCCAGGAAGCAGTTCGGTGATCTTGCTGTCCTTCAGGTCGGCTTCGACCTGATAGCGGCTCTCGCGCTCATTCGCGGCGACGCGGCCCTGCACCTTCAGCGGAACCGGACCCGAGAGTGCCTCGCCCATACCAAACCCGAGACGCGTGCGCCCGGCATCGTCGAGCGTTGCCTGAATGCGAACTTCCGCATCCACGTCGCTGGCGGACTTGCGATACTCCACCGTCGCGGGGAGCCCGCCAATCTTGACGTCCCCCTTGGTGTAAAACCCCTGCGAATTGGCGGTCAGCTTGAGCGCAGCGGCTTCGACCCTCTGGCCGCGCACCCATTTCTCGGCGGCGAAGTTCGTGATGTCGGCATCGATCGCGTAGTTCAGGTTATCCTTGGTCAGCGTGCCGGTCAGCGTGTGGTCGAGCGCGACCTGGGCGACGAAGTTGCCCTTCGTAGTCGCCGGATCGAGCGCCACGTTGGAAGAGTCGCGCAGCCGCTCCATCGCAAGCAGTTCGGCGGCCGCATCAGCCGAGCCCTCGGCGCGGAAGCGGGTGCGCGCGGGCGAGGGCTTGGGATGCGTGTCCGGCACCTCGAACACGCCATTGGTCAGCGTAAGCTTGCGCCCCGACGGCAGATCCATGATTGCGCGGCCGACGCGCACCGTCGCGGTACGCCCCTGCACGCGCGTCGTCAGATCCGCATCGCGTAGCGCCGGGATATTGTCGACAACGCGCAGCGTGCTGCCGCTCGTCACCAGTTCGATCGAAAGCCCGTCATCGGGAAGCGGCGGTCCGCCCGGCTCCATCGTCGAGAGCGGCGCATTGGTGGCGATCACGACGCGCTCAACGGTCCCGCCGGTGATGCGCTCAACCACCCAGGAGCGTATCCGCGGCGTCACCATCGCGGGCCACAGCCGCTTGAACGCCGACACCGTCATGCGCGTTCCCGCAACACCGAGCGCGAGACGCGGGTCCGGCGTGGAAAAATCGATCGCGCCGGATAGCGCGAAGCCTCCGGCCATCCCGCCGAGGTCGGCCTGATCGATCTCGAACAACCGCTTGACCGGATCGATGTGCGCGCGCACCGCAACGCGATCGATGATCAGCGGCGGATCGCGCGTGCGATCGGCGGAGGCGAGCACAATCAGGCCGCGCGGAATGCTCAACGTCCAGGGCGCTCCGGCCGCTTCCGGCACATCGAGCTGCGCCATGAAATTAACCCGGCTCGGCCCGGACTGCGCATCGACCGGCATCTGCAATTGCCGCGTCGCGGCGTTCCAGCGCAGATTGAGCTGCGCTTCATCGATGTGGATGCGGCTGTCCGCATCGTCGCGCGAGCCGAATTCGCCCGCGCCGGCGAGGATGCGTCCTTCGAGCAACTGCAAGGTGCCGTCGCGTTCGATCTCGGCACGCAGCACGGCCGAGAGCGGCACGTCCGCGGAGAACTGCCCGTCGCCGGCACGCAGCGCCAGCATCAGATCCTTCGGCGACACATCGCGGATGACGGTCTCGATGGTCCGCCGTCCGTCGGGCTTGGGGGTGACGGTCGCGGTCAGCGACCACAATCCATCGGCGCCCGTGGAATTCACCGCGAAGGCAACCCCGCCCTCCATCGGCCGTGTCAGGCTGAGATTGATATGCCCAAAGCTCCAGCGCTTACCGTTGCGCTGATCCTCGACGACGAGCGTGCAGTCCTTCAGTCCGAGCTCGGAGAGCGCGCCGCCATCGAGGCCAAGCGAGTCGAGGCGATCGATCCAGGCGAGGATCGCGGACAGCGGGTTGGCGGTGACCTCGACCGGCGGCAGGCGCGAATGCTCGCCACCATTCGGCGCCGCGATCGCGGCCGACGCGATGGAATTCGTGATCGATGGCGAGACCGCCAGCGCGGGCTTTCCCGCGCCCGCCAGAAGATTGATCTGCCCGCCTGGCTCGATGCGCAGCGCCATTTCGGCGCCGATCAGGCTGAGGCGCTCGGTCTGCACACGGCCGGTGAGCAGGCTGAAGCCGGAAATTCCCACCTCGGCCTTCGGCGCGCTCGCAATCACCGTGCCCTGCGCGTCGCGCACCACGATGTCGCGCAGGCGTAGCGCGGAGCGGCCGATTTCGTCGCGCTCGAGAACGGTACCGCCGACTTCGATGCGGTGCTGACCGCCGAACCGTTCCTCGATCGCCGACGTCAGCCACGGCGTGGCGAAGTCGATTGCGATCGAGCCGGACGCCAGCTGCCACCAGATGACACCGCAGCTCACGATCGCGGCGAGCGCAATTGCGCCGGAGCCGATCAGGCAGCGGCGCGGCCATGGCGAACGCTGCGCGGCAAATTGCGGGCGGTAGTACTCGTGGTGGGGACGCACTCGATCGGCCGCGCGTTCGGCAAGCTCACGGCCATGCAGGTGCAAGGTCGACCAGACCTCGCGCAACGCGGCGACAGCCGAATTGATCCCCGTCATGCGCAACCGGATATCCCCTCGCGTTCGAGGCCCCTCACCTCGAAGTCAGAGGCGGCGACGGCCGGACCCAAGGTCCCGGATCGCACAAATTGCCCCTGTGTCGCCAGCCCTTTACCGGCGCCTCGTCCCTCGTCACATTGACCCTGTGAAAGCGTCGAAAGGAAGGCACATGGCGGTCCCAGCCATCGGTTCGAAAGCCCCCGATTTCACGCTGCCGCGCGATGGCGGCGGCACGCTTTCGTTGTCCGACTTCAAGGGCCGCAACCTTGTGCTCTATTTCTATCCCAAGGCCGACACGCCCGGCTGCACGACCGAATCCATCGCGTTCAGCGGGCTCAAGCGCGCGTTCGCCAAGGCGGACACCGAAATCGTCGGCGTTTCGGCCGATCCGGTCAAGGCGCAGGACAAGTTCCGCGACAAGCATAAGCTGACGATCCCGCTTGCCTCCGACGAAGAGAAGAAAATGCTGACCGCCTATGGGGCTTGGGGCGAGAAGTCGATGTACGGCCGCAAGTTCATGGGCGTGCGGCGGACGACGTTCCTGATCGGGCGTAACGGACGCGTCGCGCAGGTCTGGGAAAACGTCAAAGTCCCCGGCCATGCCGAGGCGGTCCTCGAGGCGGCCAAGGCGCTTTGAGCGCGCGATCAAGGCAGGCATTCAGGTCGCCTCACGGGGATTTCACCGGCGGCGAATATGGTTGCCAAGTCCTTAACAGATCATGCGCAATTGTACGGCTTCGCGGAAAATTAACCATGTGACGGTCAAATCGGCACTTGTGTTCCGGTCCAATCCCCGCGGGCCGGGCGGGAGTGTCGATGTCTCACCGGTCCGTTGCTCGCAGTCTCGCCGACCACGGTCATGCCGAGTTTGGGCGCGGCCGCGCCCGTCCAATTCAAGCCGCGCCCCCGTCTCAGGCCAAGACCGACTGGACCCTGGGCCACGGCGGCCGCCAGGTGCGCGTGCGGCCGGTGGCGTTCTGGATCATCGTCGGCACGCTCGTGGTCATGGCGGGATGGTCGGCGATCACCGCGACCTATTTCGCATTCCGCGATGACGTGCTGACGCGGCTGCTCGCGCGCCAGGCGCAGATGCAAT
>JAXDOA010000514.1:0-9034 GCA_034669125.1 Hyphomicrobiales bacterium | reverse complement strand
GGCGCTTTGGCGCCCGTCCTGTTTGTCGATGTGCGTGCCGCCGCTATCGCTGTTGTTGATCACCAGAACGGCCTCGCCGGCGCGGTCGGAGAGCGCGATCGGCAGCACGTCGACCTTCGCGGACGGGTTCGCCGCGAGATGAAAGCGCAGGCGTTCGAGAATGCCGGGCTGCGGCTCGATCGCGAGCGTGCGGACATCGCCGCATGTCGCGAGATAAAGCGAATAGAGCCCGACATTGGCGCCGATATCGACAAAGGTGAACGTGCCTTCGCGCCGCCGCACCGCCTCGGCGAGCACACGGCGTTCCATCGTGTCGTACATCTGCGGGGTGAACAGCGCGTTCTTCTCGCAGCCGTTGCGGCGCGGATAGAGCCGCAGCCGCATGCCCCACAGCATCGTGTCGACACAGCCCTCGCCGATCCGGCGCATGACGAGACGGCGAAACAGGATCGCAAGACGCTGCCCCAGCCAGTTGGCGGGCATGGCGCGCGTCAGCGCGAGCACCGCGCCGTCACGGCGGCTCGGCAGATGCGCGCCCCACGGCGAGGAGTCGAACGCGGCGGTCATCGGGAGATCATTGCCCCACCGCCACGGCGCGGTCGTTTTCAAGCGCCGACAGGCCGCGCAGCGCGCGCACGCGATCGTTTTGGAGCAGCGCGTCAAGCTTCTCCTGATTGGCATCGAACTGCGAGCGGTCGGCGTCCTCATGCCAGAGATGCAGCACGCCGGTCGCAAAGCGCCCGTCCTTGCGCTTCACGCCCGCCCGGATCATGCGGATGACGATATCGGAATCCTCCAGTCCCCAGCCGACAAACGAGGTCTCGAAGCCGTCGACCTTGTCGAGATCGGCACGGAAGAATGCGAAATTGCCGCCGCGCACGCCCTCCCATTGGGTCGCGAGGCGCTTGCGCAACGGACCAACGGGCAGCCGCAGCAGCGGCATCAGCCGATTGACTTGGCTCCGCGCGCGAAACACCGCCCAGGAGGCCAAGGGCCAGGCTTCGGGTTCAAGATTGTTTGCGAGAATTGCCTGCGTCAGCATCCTGGACAGCAGCACCCGGTTTCCGCCAACGAAGTAACCCGGCTCGCCAAGCCTGCGATGCGCCGCGACGAAATCCGGCCGTGCGATGCAATCGCCGTCGAGAAAGATCAGATAGCTGCCCGCACTCGCCGCGATCGCACGGTTGCGGATCTCGGCGAGACGAAAACCGCGGTCCTCCTGCCAGACATGCCTGAGCGGTACGCCGATCCGGGAAATCCAGCCGTCAACGACCTCGCGCGTCCGCGGTCCCGATCCATCGTCGGCCACGACGATCTCGAAATTCCTGTCGGTCTGCCGTGCGAGCGAACGCAGCACCGCGCCGAGCGCGTCGGGGCGGTTGTAGGTCGAGACGATGAGCGAGACCGGCTCAGTCACGTTGCCTCGCAAGCCACGCCTTCATGTAGCGGTAATAGGCGCCCTCGGCGTTCGCGACCGCCAGCATGAAGCCGGCCGCGCCGTCGAGGAAGCCGCGCTTGAGCAGATAGACGCGCAGGAACGTGCCGACGCCGTGCATCACGCCGCTGAGCACCGATATCCTGCGGCCCGAGGCCACGAGTTGCTCGGCGCCCAGCGTGGAGTACTGGTCGATGCGGCGGATCGCATCCTCCAGCCGCGCGACCGGATAATGCAGCAGCGGCGCGTTGAGCCTGGCCACAGGCCCGTCGCACACGACACGCTCGTGCACGACGTCGTCGGTGAACCGGCCTTTGTGGCGGCGGAACAGGCGCAGCACCCGGTCGGATCCACGCATCATGCGGCCGCAGAAGCTGGAGCGGCGCGAGAGCTCAAAGCCATCCGCCCTGTCCTCCTCGATCGCCGCGCGGATTTCCCGCGCGAGCTCCGGCGAGACGCGTTCGTCGGCATCGATCGACAGCACCCAATCGCCCTGCGCCAGCGACAACGCATAATTCTTCTGCGGTCCGAACCCCTTCCAGCCGTGAGTCGCGACGCGCGCACCCTTTTCCCTGGCGATCATCATCGTGCCGTCGTGGCTCGCAGCGTCGACCACGATGCGCTCGTCGCAAAACGCGAGGCTGTCGAGGCAGTCGCCGATATTGCCCGCCTCGTCCTTGGTGATGATGATCGCGCTTAAGTGCGGCACGTCCGCCCCCAGCCGGTCGGCACGGGTCACGTGCCGGTCTTGGGCTGCCCGCCCGACCGCGCGACCATACTCGTCGTGCTGTGCCCCGGCACCAGGTCGACGAGGACCACTTCGCCGCCATAGGCCTCGACTACGTCGTGGCCGATCACCTTGTCCCGCGTGTAGTCGCCGCCCTTGACCAGCACGGCCGGGCGCACCTCGGCGATCAGTTCGAGCGGGGTGTCCTCCTCGAACACCACGACCAGATCGACCGCTTCGAGCGCGGCCAGCACATCGGCGCGCGAGGCGACGTCCTGAATGGGCCGCCCCTTGCCCTTGAGGCGCAAAACCGAGTCGTCGCTGTTGAGACCCACCACGAGGCGGTCGCAGACCGAGCGTGCCTCGGCCATCAGCCTGATGTGCCCGCGGTGCAGCAGGTCGAAGCAGCCGTTGGTGAAGCCGATGCGCAGGCGCTGGCGCCGCCATTCCGCCAGGCGCTGATCGAGCACCGAACGGTCGTAGACGACCTTGTCTTCCGAGGCGAGCGTCGAAGCTGGGAGAAGCCGGTGGCGCAGTTCGTTGACACTGACCGTCGCCGTGCCGGGCTTGCCGACCACGATCGCCGCGCCCGCGTTGGCGGCGCGCATCGCGGCTTCATAGCCGGCGCCGAGCGCCAGCATCACGGCGAGAATGGCCACCACGGTATCGCCCGGTCCCGACACGTCGCGCACCTTCACGGCGTAAGCCGGGACATGCACAGGCGGCTCGCCCTTCACGCAGAGGGTCATGCCCTCCTCGCTGCGCGTGACCACCACGGCCTGCGCCCCGATCGTGCCGGCCAGCTCCTCGGCCGCGGCCGATATCGCCGCATCGCCGACCGCCTCGCGCCGCGTCGCAGCGCTAAGCTCGCGCCGGTTCGGCGTGATCACCGTGGCGCCGCGATAGACCGAATAGTCGGCCGCCTTCGGATCGACGATCACCGGGATGCGGGCGCGCTGCGCGGCATCGATCACCGCGCGAATGACGCGCGGCGTGAGAACACCCTTGGCATAGTCCGAGAGAACCACGGCACCGACGCGCGGCAGCGCCGCGAGCGCGCGCGCGATCAGCTCGCCCTCACGGTCGGCGTCGGCGGGCGCGGCAACCTCCCAGTCGGCGCGCAATAGATGAGTGGAGAAATGTTCGCTGACGAAGCGCATCTTCCGCGTCGTCGGACGTGTACGATCGACGACCAATGAGGGTTCTACGAGCGGCTCGGCTTGCAGCCGTGCAATGACGTCGCGCCCCGCATCGTCGTCGCCCACCAATCCGACAAAGATGCAGCGCGCACCGAGCGACGCAATGTTGCGCGCCACGTTGCCGGCGCCGCCGATTGCCACTTCGTTGCGCTTGACGGCCAGCACCGGGGCCGGCGCTTCCGGCGAGATCCGGCCGACCTCGCCGTAAACGAAGTCGTCGAGCATCAGATCGCCGACGCAGAGGATGGTCTGCTGGCCGATGCTCTGGAGACGTTTCTCGAAATCCAGCATCAGGGTTTCTGGCCGACCGCGCGGTCCGGCGTCAAGGCAGCCGCGTTCGCCCGGATGTTCGCGGGATCGATGCTGCCGAACAGGAGCGTGGTCACGCCCGGCGTACCGAGAATGAAGCGGATATTGTCCGCGACGTTCCCAAGGTCACCGACATGGCCGGAAGCGAGGCCTTTCTTCACGAAAACGAGCTTCCGATTGGCGCACGCGGCATCGATGACAGGGCGTTGGGCGGTGTAGGCGCAGTTATAGGCCACCATCACGGCATCGCAGCGATCGAGCGCGAGCCGGCCGCCCTCGACCGTATAGCTGGAGACGCCGAAGGCGCCGATCTTGCCCTCGTCCTTCAGCCGCGCGAGCGTTTCGAGCACCGCCGTCCGGGTGATCACCTCGATGTCGTCGTGGCCCGAATGACAGAGTACGCAATCGAGGAAGTCGGTGTTCAGGCGCCGGAGGCTGCGTTCGACGCTCATGCGCGTGTGGGCGGCGGTAAAGTCATGCCTGGACTTGCCGTCGGCAAATTCCTCTCCGGTCTTGGTCACGAGGAAGAATTCGCGGCGCCTTGTGCCCAGAAGCTTGCCGAGCCGCTCTTCCGCGGTGCCATAGGCTGGCGCCGTGTCCAGGGTCCTGATGCCGCATTCGGCCGCCACGTCGAGCAACGTCTCGATCTCGCGGTCGCTCGGCAGCGCAAAACCGTCGCCTCCCGGATAGCGGACATTGCCGTTGCGGCCGAACTTGACCGTACCAAGGCCCAACGCGCTGGAGGTCCGGCGCGCGCGATCGCCTCCCGGCGCTAGATGTTGCACGGCTACGGGCACGTGCGGACCCTCGAAAGCGGCATCACTCGCGCTGTGTATCATGCTCAGCCCATCATCCGCCACGTTGCGGCCTCCCACGGATAGGCGCCGATCTCGGCTGCCGGGAGCGGCGGCGGCTCGGATCCGGTGGCCGGCTGGATCTGGTCGCGCACAAGGACTTCATGCAGGCGGTCGGCAAGCGCCGGCGCAAAGGTCAGCTTCACCGGCCAGGCCAGCAGCACCCGGCCGCATTCGTGAACGGCCGGGCCGGCCGGGAGTTCGCCTGCGGCATCAAGCGGTTCGACGCGGTTGCCGTGCCAGCTGGCCCATTCTTTGGCCCGCCAGTCGAGCGCCGGGAAGATCGCCTGCAATTCCTCCATGGCAAACCGCAGTGCCGCCCCCTCGTCCATGGACGCTCCCTTCTCGGCCACGGCGCCGCCGAGATACCAGACATGGCCGCCCTCGCAGCGGTGGCTGGTCACGGTGATGCGCGGGTACGGGCTGCTCACGATGCCGTGGCCGAACAGGGCGTCCGGCAACGGCCGCACCATGATCTGGCGCAGCGGCCGGCGCTGGCTCCGCGATTCGTCACTCTGCAGCAGCTTGAGCGCCACGTCGTTGCCTGCCCCAGCCGTGAAAATGACCCGCTGTGCGCGCAGGTCATGACCGGACACCCTGATGCTGCCGTCCGCCTGTACGCCGGTGATGTCGCCGCGCAAGGTCCGCCCGGCGAGATTGCGCGCCAGCACCTGGACCAGCGAGCGCATGTCGAGCACTTTTTCGGGCAGGCTATAGACCGGCCCCGCGCTTTGCTTGAGTGCGGCGGGCACTTCCTCCCGTGCGAGCTGCGTGGTCTTCGCGTTTACGAGCTTGGCGGCGGCGAATACGGCGGCGGATGACAGCACCGAGCCGGCCGGCCACATGACCTGCGTGGCGCTCAGTATCTCAACCGGCTTGAGGTCGATCTCACCACGTCCATCGAGACATGCCTCCCAGCGTTCGGGCATGCTGGAAATCGCTTGCGCGTGCGAGGAGAGCGCTCCGGTGAGCACGTATTTCTGACCGCCATGGATCATCCCCTGCGACGCCAGCGTCTGTCCGGCGCCGAGTCGCTCCTTCTCGATCAGAATGACGTCGTATCCAGCCCGCATCAGGGTATTGGCAAGCCAAAGGCCAGCAATGCCGCCGCCGCAGACGATGATGTCGTGGTTGTAAGTCATGCGAAGGCGACGGTGTGCCCCACCCGGCCGGGAGGCGCAATGTTGGCAAAGACTCCTGGTGAATGGTGGCGCCGCGCTAGTGTGGCGGTTCAGAAGTCCGCATCATTCTCGCAGCGAGTCCGCAATGCGGACTTCTGAACCAAAGCCACACTAGATCAATAGGTTGCTAGTGTCCTTTGGATTCCGAAGTTCGCATGGAGCCTGCCGCACGTTGTGGCGAACTTCGGAATCGGGACACTAGCCACATCGGGCTTAGCGAAGCGGCGGCTGAATGCTAGTGTTTGCCCCGCCAAATGCCAACAAAAGAAGTGAAGTTAGATTCACACATTCGATAAACCGAATATGGTTTCATCCATTCAAATTGGCGCGGAGCCCCGCCCGCAAACGGCGGCATCGGACCGCCGGCCGATCCTGATCGTGCCGTATATGTGGATTGGCGACTTCGTGCGCTGCCACACGGTGGTGAAGCTCTTGAAGGCGCGGTTTCCGGCCCGGCCGGTGGATGTGCTCTCCACCTCGCTGTGCGCGCCGCTGGCCGATTACATGCCCGAACTGCGCCAAGCGATCGTGGTGGACCTGCCGCGCAAGCGGCTGTCGCTTAAGGAACACACGGCGCTGGCTGCACGGTTGCGGCACGAGAGCTACGGCACCGCCCTGATCATGCCGCGCACCTGGAAGGCCGCGCTGGCGCCGTGTCTCGCGGGCATCCCGGAGCGCATCGGCTGGGTGGGCGAGTGGCGGTTCGGGCTGGTCAACGACTTGCGGTTCGGCGAGCGCAAACGGCCGCGCATGGTCGACCAATGCGCGGCACTCGCCCTGCCCGCAAACGCCGCGCCGCCCGAGCACTTGCCGCTGCCGGAACTGCGGGTGCCCTCAGCCGAGGTCACCGGCTGGCGGCAACGGCTGGGTCTCGCCGACAATGGAAACCCGATCGTTGCGCTCGCGCCGGGCGCGGTCGGACCGTCGAAGCGCTGGCCGGGCGCCGCCTATGGAGACCTCGCGCGTCGCCTGATCGCTCAAGGCAACGAGGTCTGGATTGTCGGTAGCCCCGCCGAAGCCCCGCTGGTGCGCATCATCCGCGACAGCGCGCCGGAGGTGCACGATCTCACCGGCACCGATTTGCGCAACGCGATCCTCGCGCTCGCGGCGGCCGATGTCGCGGTGTCGAACGATTCGGGCCTGTTGCATGTCGCGGCTGCGATCGGCACGCCGGCGATCGGCATTTTCGGCCCGACCAGCCCATCGCATTGGGCGCCGCTCAACCCGATTGCGGCTGCCGTGCAGCAGACGGCGGAAACATTGCCTTGCCAGCCCTGCCACAGGCCGACCTGCCGCATGCGTCATCACCGCTGCATGCGCGATATTTCGGCCGAGCAGGTGCTCGACGTGACGCAGCGCGCACTGGCAGAAGCGCAGGTGGCCTAGGGTTCGATCCGCTCAACAGCGGCGCGCACTTCGCTCACCGGCGGCATTTGACCGAGCGTCCCGACGATCTCGATTTTTCCCGCACCGAGCGGCCCATGCTGTCCGGGCTCGGTGCCGACGAAGATCGCCGCGAGCGGAACGCCGAGCGCGGCCGCCAGATGCAACAGCCCGGTATCGACCCCGACCACGAAGGCGGCGCGCGCGATCATGCGGGCGGCTTCGTCGAGCGGCTGCAACGCGGGCACTGTCGCGTTCGGCACGGCAGCGGCGATTTCTTCGCTGCGGCGCCGCTCGGCATCGTTGCCCCACGGCAGCACGGCCGAATATCCACGCGCCGCAAGATGCTGACCAAGCTCGATCCACTTCGCCACCGGCCATTCTTTTTCCGGCCGCGCGGTCGCATGCAGCAACACGACCTCGCGCGTGGGCGCGCCGCTCGTCAGCGCGGCGCGGTCGAGCCCGAAATCCGGCGGCCCGTCGGGCGCGTATCCGAGCGCTTGGCCGGTGAGCATTCGGTTGCGCGTGATTGCGTGCAGCGCGCGATCGACGCTGTGATGCACGTCGTAGAACCACGACGCAGCGCGTTCACGCACGCTCTCGGCGTCGTAGCCGTGGCGCCGCCCGCGCGCGAGCCGCGTGACCAGCGCCGAGCGCAAAAGCCCTTGCGCGTCGATCACGGTCTCATGGGTTTGCGCCCGCATGGCGCGCCGGAATGCCGCAATCTCGCGCCAGGTCTGCGGGCTCAGCGGCGCCGAACGCCAGCGCCTTGACGCAACCGGAATGACGCTATCGACCGCGCGATGCAGCCGCACCAGCGGCGCGAACGCTTCCTCCACCACCCAGCCGATGCGCGCCTGCGGCCGATGCCGGCGTGCATCGCTCACCGCCGGCATGTGATGGATCACATCGCCGAGCGAGGAGGTCTTGATGAACAGGATGTCGGACATGCGAGCGGGGAACCGGAAGGCCAAGAACACGCCTGATAACCGGTTTTTCATCCAAATGCGCGTAGGAACTGGGTGCGAATCCCGTTACGGACGAGGCTCATGACGGTCCTGGTCACCGGCGGCGCCGGATACATCGGCAGCCATATGGTCTACGCGCTGGTCGCGGCGGGCGAGCGCGCGATCGTGCTCGACAACCTCTCGACCGGGTTCGACTGGGCGATCGCCGAGGGCGTGCCGCTGGTTCTGGGCGAGACCGGCGACCAGGCGCTGGTCGCAAAGCTCATCCGCGAGCACGGCGTCGAGGCGATCATCCATTTCGCCGCCTCGATCGTGGTGCCGGATTCGGTCGCCGATCCGCTCGGCTACTACAAGAACAACACCGTGAACTCGCGCGCGCTGATCGAATGCGCCGTGCAGGGTGGCGTGAAGCATTTCATCTTTTCATCGACCGCCGCGGTCTACGGCAACACCACGCGCGTGCCGGTCACCGAGGACGATCCGCTCGTTCCGATGTCGCCCTACGGCTCGTCCAAGCTGATGAGCGAGATCATGCTGCGCGATGCGAGCGCCGCGCATGGGCTCGCGCACGTGATCCTGCGCTATTTCAACGTCGCGGGCGCCGACCCGGAGCTGCGCACCGGCCAATCCACCAAGGGCGCGACGCACCTCATCAAGGTCGCCGTCGAGACCGCGCTCGGGCGGCGCGAAAAGATGGACGTGTTCGGCACCGACTATCCGACACCGGACGGCACCTGCGTGCGCGACTACATCCATGTCGCCGACCTCGTGCAGGCGCACCTCGACGCGCTGCGCTATCTGCGCAAGGGCGGCGCCTCCGTGACCGCCAATTGCGGCTACGGGCGCGGCTATTCGGTGCGCGAGGTGATCGACACCGTCAAGCAGGTCTCGGGCGTCGACTTCCGCGTCGACCTTAGCGCCCCACGCGCCGGCGATCCGGCGCAGATCGTCGCGTCATCGGACCGAGCCCGCGCGGTG
>JAXDOA010000513.1:0-3267 GCA_034669125.1 Hyphomicrobiales bacterium | reverse complement strand
GCGCCTGTTACGCGAGCCCGAGACCGTCGCGCGATTGCGCGAGTCGCGCGACGCCGACGCGCTCTACGCCGTGCTGGCGATGCCGCCGTCGGAAGCGGCGTAACGCCGCTAGACTCCCGGCAAGCTGTTGGGCAAGAGTCGCTCAACAAAAATTAGCGGGAGGATGGCGATGCGTCGCTTCAGGTATTTGGCCGCGACCGCTTTGATGCTGTTGTCGATCGGCTTGTCACCGGTTCACGCCCAATATCCCAACCGCCCCGTCACCATCATCGTGTCGCTCGCGGCAGGCAGCGGCATGGACGTGCTGGTGCGACTTTACGCCGACCGCCTGTCGCAGAGTCTCGGCAAGCCGGTGATCGTCGAGAACCGTCCGGGCGCCTCGCTGATGCTCGCCGCGAACGCGGTCGCGCAATCGGCGCCGGACGGCCACACGCTGCTGGTGTCGACCTCCTCCGCAATGGCGATCAATCTCACGCTGTTCAAACAGGTCACCTACGATCCCGACCGCGACTTCATTCCGATTTCGCTCTACGTGAAGTCGCCGTTCATTCTCGTGGTCAATCCGGATGTACCGGCGAAAACCGTTCCCAAGCTGATCGCCTACATCAAGGCGAACCAGGGCAAGCTCAGCTATTCGTCGCCCGGCGCCGGCGTCGCCCAGCACCTGTCGATGGAATACATGAAGAACCAGTTCGGGCTCGACATCACCCATGTGCCGTACCGCGCGACGCCGCAATCGATCCAGGACATCGCGGCTGGCCACATCGCGATGGGCTGGGCGGAGGCGGGCGCCTCGCTGCCGCTGATCAAGGACGGAAAGCTGCGCGCGCTCGCGGTGTCGTCGGCGACGCGGCTGCCGCTCTTGCCCGATGTGCCGCCGCTGGCCGAAGCCGCGCCCGCGCCGGGTTTCGAGGCGGTGTCGTGGCACATGCTGCTCGCGCCCGCGCAGACGCCGCGCGAGATCGTCGACCGGCTGCATGCCGAGATGAAGCGCGTGCTCGCCGAGCCCGACCTGAAACAGAAGATCGAGACGATCGGCCTGATCCCGTTCGACACGCCGTCCGTCGAGGACACGCGCGCCTACCGCCGCGCCGAACAGGAGAAGTGGGGCACGCTGGTGAAGAGACTGGGGCTGGAAGGGTCGCAGTAATGAACGAGGAGTAGCCCGGATGAAGCGAAGCGAAATCCGGGGCCGGTGTCTCCACGCAAGTCCCGCATTCCGCTTCGCTCCATGCGGGCTACGTGTGCGCTGTGCTCAGTGCACGCTCACCGTCTCAAGCTCGTTGCTCCAGGCATTCGCGACCGCCGCCTCGCGGCTGTCGGTGAGCATGATCGGCGTGCCGTCGGCTGCGTGCAGCGCGTAGAGCAGCGCACCGGGCGCGAGTTCGGGCGCCTGCGGAAAATGCTTCTGCACGTCCTCGGAGCGGATCGTTTTCACGTAGGCGAGCTTGCCGCCGCCGAGGCCCTGCAGCGCCTCCGGGGAAATTGTGTGGATGTCATTCATCGTAGTCATGGCCCTCGATCCTTTCCGGTCGATGCCTCATTGCCGTCACTCATGGTTCCTGATGGCGACCGATTTCACGACGCGCGCCGGTTCCGGACGCGCCAGATCGATCGACAACAGGCCGTTTTTCAGATCCGCTCCCTTCACCTCAATGCCGTCAGCCAGCACAAAGGTCCGCTGGAACTGGCGCGCCGCGATGCCGCGGTGAAGGTATTCCCGGGTCTTGTCATCCTGCTGCCGGCCGCGGATCACCAACTGGTTCTCCTCGATCGACACGTCGAGCTGCTCGCGCGTGAAGCCGGCAACCGCCAGCGTGATGCGCAGCCGCTCCGGATCGCGCTCGTCTCGCGGCAACCGCTCGATGTTGTAGGGCGGATAGCCGTCGGCCGCTTTGGTCACGCGGTCGAGGACGCGTTCGATCTCGTCAAACCCGAGCAGGAACGGACTGGAGAGCGACGGAACTCGGGACATAGTTTCCAAAGTCCTCTTGCGAAGCGACTTTGAGAGGCCCGTTAGGCGCCCCCTGCCGGCGCGGATCGGCACAGTGCCGCTTCCGGTCCGGTATGCCCAAATATGGGGGGTCGTGGTTAAGGGTTCAAGAATGGGGGTTTCGTCCGGAAAATCAGTATTTTGAGCTACAGCCGGCGCTGCCCGTCGGCACTGAACACATGCAATTTTGCCCGTGCGGCGACCGCGACCGCCCGCTCGCCCGGCGCCGGTGCCTGCGTTCCCGGCAGCCGAACGATGATGCTGTCGCCACGGTCGAGCGTGCCGTAGACGAAGCTCTCCGGACCGACCCGCTCGACCGCGGTCACGGTGAGCGGCAGCGTGATGCCGTCGGTCGGCGCGCCCGGTGCTGCCAGCGCAAGGTCCTCCGGCCGGACGCCGATGATTGCGCCTTCCGCCGGAATGCGGCCATTGCCGAGCAGCAGCGCGGGTTCCGCGCCGGACATTTTCAAGAGATTCATCGCGGGCGCGCCGATGAAGGTCGCGACGAACGTGGTCGCGGGCTTCTCGTACACGGCGAGTGGCGCGCCGATCTGCTCGACGCGGCCCGCGCTCATCACCACCAGCATGTCGGCCAAGGTCATCGCCTCGAGCTGGTCGTGCGTGACGTATACCGACGTCGTGCCGAAGGTCTTCTGCAGCTTGCGGATTTCCACCCGCATCGAGACACGCAGCTTGGCATCGAGATTGGAGAGCGGCTCATCGAATAGGAAGGCCTTCGGCGAGCGCACGATCGCGCGGCCCATCGCGACGCGCTGGCGCTGTCCGCCGGAGAGCTGGCGCGGCTTGCGGTCGAGCAGCGCGTCGATTTCCAGGATGCGCGCGGCCTCGCGCACGCGCCGGT
The DNA here is from genome assembly GCA_034669125.1 of Hyphomicrobiales bacterium. GTDB lineage: Bacteria > Pseudomonadota > Alphaproteobacteria > Rhizobiales > Xanthobacteraceae > PALSA-894. The sequence goes on along the minus strand of JAXDOA010000513.1, from coordinate 412 downwards.
CGATCTCGGGCTTGGGCATTTTGCGGTTGCGCAAGCCATACGCCATGTTGTCGTAAACTTTCATGTGCGGGTAAAGCGCGTAATTCTGGAACACCATCGCGATGTCGCGCTCGGATGGCTCGATGTCGTTGACGACGCGCTCGCCGATGCGGATCTCGCCCGACGAGATGGTCTCGACGCCCGCGATCATGCGCAGCAAAGTCGACTTGCCACAGCCCGACGGCCCGACCAGCACGCAGAAATGCCCGTCCGGCACGTCGAACGTCACACCCTTCACGGCCTCGACGCCGCCGGCGTAGACCTTGCGGACGTCTTTGAGAGTTACCTCGGCCATCGCACCCCGATCTCTCATTCGTCATGGCCGGGCTTGACCCGGCCATCCACGACTTTCCTAGCAAGGAAGACGTGGATG
>JAXDOA010000512.1:0-6882 GCA_034669125.1 Hyphomicrobiales bacterium | reverse complement strand
GTCATTCCGGCCGAGCGAAGCGAGGGCCGGAATCCATAACCACGGCCATAGCAGATAAAGCTCTGGCAGAGCGATACGGCCTGCCTTGCGGTTATGGATTCCGGGCTCCCGCCTTCGGCGTGCCCCGGAATGACGGCGGTGCTACTCCTCGCCGGACGTATCGAACATCGCCGCGTCGAGCGCCTCGCGGGCGGGCTTGCCGGCCCACACCACGAACTGGAACGCCTGGAAATAGCGCTCCGAGGTGTCGAGCGCGGCATCGAGCAGGGCCTCGCACTGGCGGCCCGCGACCTCGATGCCGCCGTTGAGCAGCAGCGCATGGCGGAACATCACGATGCCGTCCTTCACCCACATGTCGAAGTGGCCGACCCAGAGCTGCTCGTTGACCATCGCGATCAGCGCGAGCACCTCGGAGCGGCGCGGCTCGGGCACCTTGAGGTCGAACGCGCAGGCGAGATGCAGCGCCTCGATGTCGTCCATCCAGGTGAACGACACGTGATAGTCGGTCCAGCGTCCCTTGACCGAAATCGCGATCTCGTCGTCGCCGGCGCGGTCGAACGACCAGTCGTGCATCGAGGCGAGCCGCTCGACCACGTCGACCGGATTGCTCTCGCGCTCAATGCGCAATTCCATCAACGACATGCCGGCTCCAGAGGGCGCGACGATAAGATTCATGCGCTAAGCGACGCCACAAACCGGCATCACGGATTCGCCTTTCTGTCGTTGGCGACAGTCGGAACCGAATCACCGGCAGATTCGAATATAACCGGTCGAGTCCACGCGTCCACGAAGTGCGCCGCTTCGTCCACAGCGCTTGATTCACAATCGAGTCATTTCGAGTCAAAAAGAGTCAGATCGAGTCAGAGTGAGTCAATTTGTCGCAAATCGACGCGCGACCAGCAAAAGTGGGTCCCGGTTTTGCGCCCGGGTCGCGCGTTAACTCTTCAAAAGCGCATGATCTTATCCGAAAACCGGTTCCCACTTTTCGGGATCATGCGCGCGCCGAATCAGTCAAACAGGCTTGACACCGACTCTTCGGTCGCGGTGCGGCCGATCGCTTCGCCGATCAGCGTCGCGATCGAGAGCACGCGGATGTTGCGCGCCACGCGCACGGCTTCGGTCGGCTGGATCGAATCGGTGATGACCAGTTCCTTCAGCCGCGACGCGGTGATGCGCGCGACCGCGCCGCCCGACAGAACGCCGTGGGTGATGTAGGCGTAGACATCCGTCGCACCCTGTTCGAGCAAGGCGTCGGCAGCGTTCACCAGCGTGCCGCCGGAATCCACGATGTCGTCGACCAGGATGCAGGTCGTGCCGGACACCTCGCCGATCACGTTCATCACTTCGGATTCGCCGGCGCGCTCGCGCCGCTTGTCGATGATGGCGAGCGGTGCGTTGATGCGCTTGGCAAGCCCGCGTGCGCGCACCACACCGCCGACGTCGGGCGACACCACCGTCATGTTCGCGCCCTTGAAGCGGTCCTTGATGTCGCGCACCATCACGGGCGAGGCGAACAGGTTGTCGGTCGGGATATCGAAGAAGCCTTGGATCTGCCCGGCATGCAGGTCGACGGTGAGCACGCGGTCCGCGCCCGAGTTCGTGATCAGGTTCGCAACCAGCTTGGCCGAAATCGGCGTGCGTCCGGAGGCGCGGCGGTCCTGGCGCGCATAGCCGAAATACGGAATGACCGCCGTGATGCGGCGCGCCGACGAACGGCGCAGCGCATCCATGATGATCAGCAGTTCCATCAGGTGGTCGTTCGCCGGGAACGAGGTCGATTGCAGTACGAACACGTCCGCACCGCGCACGTTCTCCTTGATCTCGACGAATATCTCCATGTCGGCGAAGCGGCGCACCTCCGCCCTGGTCAGCGAGGTCTGCAGGTAGGCGCCGACGGCTTCGGACAGCGCGCGATTCGAGTTGCCGGCGACGAGCTTGATCGCTCCGTTCTTCGCCGCCATTGCCACGGTCTCCGCTACTCGCGGCAGGGTGATAACAAGCCGTTTGCGGTGCGGCAATACGCCCCGGCGGGGTTGTCCCGAAGGTTTTTCAGGCGGTTAACGGGGATTGCGGAACCGCGTGTCAGCGGGCCGCGGACATCGCGAGCCGCTCGGCGGCGCTGGGGGCAGCGGCGGAGCGTGGGCGTCGCTGGCGCGGACGGGTCGAGGTTTCCGGCTCGGGCGAGGCCGCGATCGCCGTCGCGGCTTCGGGCTCGAGCGGCCCACCCGGATTACCGAGATAGACCGCGAGCCGGTCCATGCTGGCGCGCGCGATCCGGCGCAGCATTGTCTCGTCCGCGACGCTCCACGGGTCGCTGCCGGCGCGGCCTCCGGCTTCCTCGCCGGTGATGCGCAAGGCACGCAGTCTGTCGTCGTCGTAGACGTCCCAGACCCAGGAGATGTGCGTGCGCCCCCGGATGACCTGCGCGGCGAGATAGCCGCGCACGCGATAGTTCGCGGCGCCCTCGCGCGACGCAATCGCGAGATTGCGCGCCTGCGCCTCGGCGGAGACGGTGTCGACCAGCCGGTTGAAGATGCCGACCGGCGGGCCGTCGATCGACTCGAACGCGATGGTCGGGCCGGTGGATGCCGTTGCCGTTGTGAGGGCGGCGTTCGATGTGTTGGACGTGGTGCAGCCCGAGGCAAGCGCCGCCAGCAGCGCCGCGCCGGCGCACGCAACGCTACGCGCAGACGCGCGCTTTGGCTCCCGCTCCACCACCACACACCACCCCTGCGGTCCGGCGCGGACGGTCTTGCCGTCAAAGGTCCCGGGCTTTGCCCGGCGTCGCCAGCCAACAGGGAAATGGGTAGCGCCAAACGGCGTGGCGGTCCAGCGCGTCAGTTCATCAGTGCAATCGCATTGACGTGACGGCCATAATCCGCCTCGGCCCGATGGGTGGTACGGCGGTAACTGAAGAAGCGTGCCGGGTCCGCGTAAGTGCAGAGACCGAGGTCCTCGATGCTTTTGATTTCAGCGCGTTCCAGCCGCGACCTGATGTAGCCGGGCAGATCGAACATCGCGTGGCCGGCCCGCGTGGCGGGCGCGAAGAAGCGAGCATTGGCGGCGGTGGCCGCCGTGCAGCGCTCGACGAATTCGGCGCCGACTTCGTAGTTCGGCTGGCGGATCATCGGCCCGAGCGCCGCGCCGATGCGGCTCTTCTGCGCGCCGAGTTTCTCCATCGCCACGATGGTCGCCTCAAGCACGCCGGTGAGCGCGCCCTTCCATCCAGCATGCGTGGCGCCGATCACGCCGGCGTGCGCATCCGCGAACAGGATCGGGCCGCAGTCGGCGGTGCTCACCCCGATGGCGAGCTTGGGCACGCGCGTCACGATCGCGTCGGCGCGTGGAGCGTTCTCGCGCGTCCATGGTTCGGTGGCGACGATCACGTGGGGCGAATGGATCTGGTAGCAACTCACGAGATGCGTCGGCGCGACGCCGAGCGCTTGCGCCATCCGGGCGCGGTTCTCAGCGACCTTCTCCGGCGCGTCGCGCGAGCCGATGCCGCCGTTGAGACTCGCGTAGATGCCGTCCGATACGCCGCCCTCGCGGGTGAAGAACGCGTGACGGATGTTCGGGGAGGCGGAGAGGGATGGGGCCTGGATCATGCGCGCTCACACCTGAGTCCAAAGATAGAGAGCATCGGGTTCCTTTTCCTCATTGTCTGCGCCGTCCGTTTCCTTGATAAGCGCGAAGCCTCTCGCTTCGTAGAAGCGGCGAGCGCGCTGATTGCGCTGGAAGGTCCACAGTTGCAGACGCGAAAAAGAGTCTTGAGCAACCCGCAGCAGCTTTGTACCAACGCCGTCCCCCTGGACGCGTGGCAGCACGTACAGTTGATCGATCCAGTCCGGCCGGAACGCGATCATGCCAACCAGCTCGTTCTCGCGAAACGCGCCCCAGACGTCACATTCCTTGAACACGCGTTCCTGAAAGAACCACTGATCTTCTTGCGGCGTGTGGCGGCCCGCAAGCCAGGGAAGGGCGTGATCGAACGCCGCGCGATGAACGCGCGGGGCGGCGGCCATATCCGCGAGCTCCAGCTGTCTCAGCATCAGCCAAACCCCGGCACCGGCCCGAGCTTCGGATCGGCAATTGCCAGCACCTTGAACAGATCGCCCATCTGGTCCGGCGCGGTCAGCCGCACGAGCGCGGCGTCGATATCGGCGGCTTGCTGCGACGTCGCGTTGGCTTTGAGCCGCGCGGCACGTTGTTCGATCCCAAGGCGGCGCAGGAATTCGCCTTGCGCGACCGGTCCCTGTGTGGCGGCGCCCTGGCGCTGCGCCCACGTCGCGACGGCCGCAAAGTCGACCTGCGCGGTCAAATCGGCTTCGCCCGGATTTTCCAACGGGTCGGCAAATTTGTGGCCGCGCACGGCCTGCAACGTGTCGCCGAAGGCGCTTTCGGCGTGGCCGTAGTCGATGACGAGCGCGGCGCCGCCCTGACGTGCGATGCGCTGCGCCAGCAACGAGACCGGCCGGTCGTCGCGCCGTTCGAGAATTGTGCCCGGCGTCGTCGCGTCGGCGGCATGGCCGAGCATCAGGTCGGATGCGGCCACGAAACTGAGCTTGTCGCCCGCGACGCCCACCATGCGGACATGCCAGCCATCGCGGTCCTTGACGAACTGGCTGAGCGGCAACGCATCGACAAACTCGTTGGCGATCGCAATCGCCGGCCCGTCCGCGATCTCCTCGATGCCATGATGCCATTCGATCGGGACGCCGGCGCTGGCGAGTGCCTTCTCCTGCAGGGCGCGCAATACCGGGCTGATCTCGACCAGATGAACCGCAACGGCCGCGTGAAATTCCGGCAGCGCGCGGGCGGCGCGCAGCGCATCCGCCATCAGGGTGCCGCGGCCCGGTCCAAGCTCGATCAGACGAACGCCCTCGGGTGAGCCCATCTGCCGCCACACCGCGGCGGCCCATGCGCCGAGCAACTCGCCGAACATCTGGCTCACTTCCGGCGCGGTGACGAAATCGCCAGCCGCGCCGAACGGATCGCGGGTCACGTAATAGCCGTGCTGCGGATGCGCGAGGCAAAGCTGCATGTAGTGCGAAACCGTCATCGGCCCTTCGGTCTCGATGATGGTTCGGATGTCGCGCTCGAGCGGAGTCATCACACGGCGTGCGCCGCGTTCAGCGGCGGGCGGCGCAATGCGATGACGATCAGCACAATGCCGAACAGCAGCAGCGGCAGCGATAGGACCATGCCCATGGTGAGCCCGCCCCACAGGAAACCGAGCTGCGGGTCCGGCTCGCGGAATAATTCCGCAAACGAGCGCGTCAGCGCATAGCCGATCGCGAAGGCACCGATGATCAGGCCGGGGCGCTTGAGCGCGGCGCCGCGCACCAGGAAGGCGAGCACGATCAACAGCAGCAGACCTTCCAGCGTGGCCTCGTAGAGCTGGCTCGGATGGCGCGGCAGCGGCCCGCCGGTCGGAAACACCATCGCCCAGGGCACGTCGGACGGGCGGCCCCACAATTCGCCATTGATGAAGTTGGCGAGCCGTCCAAGGAACAGCCCGATCGGCCCGACAGCGCAAGTCACGTCGCCAAGCGAGAGCACCGGAATGGCCCGGCTTTTCGCGAACAGCACCACGGCCACGACGCAGCCGGTGAAGCCGCCGTGGAACGACATGCCGCCTTTCCAAAGCTGCAAGGCTTCGAGCGGATGCTCGGCGAAATAGCCGGGATTGTAGAACAACACGTAGCCGAGGCGCCCGCCGAGGATGACGCCGAGCGTCACCCACACGATGAAGTCGTCGAAGTCCGCGACCGTCATCGGCGCCGGCCCGCCCCAGAGCTTCTGGTTGCGGATGATCGCGCGCGCGTAGAGCCAGCCGAGCAGAATGCCGACGATATAGGCGAGCGCGTACCAGCGGATCGCGAACGGCCCGAACTGGATCAGGATCGGATCGAAGTTGGGGAAGGGCAGGGCAAGCAGCATGTCGATGTCCCGGGGACATGCGTCATGCCGCTGCGGCGGAGGTCAAGTCAAGTTTGGCGCATGCGGCGCGCCCACAGGCGGCGCCAGGGAACCGGGGCAAACAGCAGCGCGAGCCCAAACAATACCAGGCCTGCGATCCATCGAACACGCTCGCGCGCCCGCGCGCGTACCTCGCCCATCACGAACTGCTCGCCCTTGCGCATTTCGCCGTATGATTTGAGGAACGAGGAAATCCGCGCCACGCCGTAGTCGTCGAGCGCCTCGCCCTCCGTGCGATTGCGCTTTTCGCGGTCGTTGAGCTCCTCGGCCTCGGCGCGGTAGCGCTCCGCGTAGGCGCCGGCATCCGCGAAGGTCGCCTGCTCGGTTGCCGAGAAATAGAGCGTGCGCAACGAGGGAACGAGGTATTCGGCGAAATCCATCAGGGGCTGGTCCGCGCGCGGCGCGGCCGCGAGCTGCAACGCGGAGGCGACGAGAACGGCTGCCACACACCAGCGCGCGGTGGCGATCGCGGCGCGCACGGTGGCTCGACGATCCCAGTGGAGAAACGGGTAGAGCAGGCCCGCGAGCGCGAGCGACGCGCCAAAGGCGCACACCATGGCGGCGCCGGTCGGCAGGTCGAATGCAAAGGACGCGGCGAGCCCCGCGGCGCTCGTCACGATGCCGGCCGTCCAGCCGATCGCGAGCTGTCGCGCGAGCGAGGACGCAAACATGACGCCGATGGCGGCGGGGATGATGAGAAACGAAAATACCAGCAACACGCCCGCGATGGCGACCGAACTGGTCACCACCACGCCGAACGTCGCATAGAAGATGAATTCCCAGACCAACGGTCCCGCTCCCGTCATCTGGCGATGCAGCAGCCGATGCAGGAGTCCGATCGCGACGTAGAGCGGAACGATGAGCGCCACATCAGCAAGACCGCTGGTGAGGATGTTCCCGGTC
>JAXDOA010000511.1:0-3110 GCA_034669125.1 Hyphomicrobiales bacterium | reverse complement strand
TGGGGCGCGGCCACCAGTTCCTGATAGATCTGCACCTGATCCTGCCGGTTGATCTCCTGGTAGTGCGGCTGATGGACCCCCGCGTCCGCTTCGGGGCGCGCCGTACACGTGTCGTTCCACCACAACTCGCCCTTGACCGGTTTCGGAGTTTTTTCGCCGTCCACGAGCACACCGAGCTCGTTGGTCCGCCCCGACGCCCACAGCAACTTGTTGTTCACGTCCAGCACGCTGAACTCGATGAAAGCCCGGCGGAAGCCGACACCCGACGGGAACTTGTGGCCGACCTTGTTGATCACGGTGACCCGCGCGGAGAGCGCCCCGTTCTGGTTGCGCACCTCAGCAACGGTAACGGTCGCGGTCTTGTTCACGGCCTGATCGAGCATCGCGTTCTCGGCCGTCGGGATCGAATCGATGCCGGTAGAGGTGAGCATCGGATCGCTCTTGCGGATGCCGAGGATGTCGGGGAATTGCCAGGCCATTTTGAGGAGGTAAACGTTGAGCCCGACCAGCGTGTGCTTGCCGAAGCCCGAGCGCTCCTGAAGATTGATATCCTCCGGCGGTAGCGTGTGTTCGGCCTGCGGGAAGTTCGAGTATTCCTGGATCGCCGCGATCTTGCTGCGATACGGGTTGCCGTAGGCGTCCTTGTTCGGCATGTGGCAGCCCTGACAGGACTGCGCCTGCGGGCCGGACTCGTAAGGCAGCACGCCGTCGACCGAATCGCCGGTCCGGTAGTCGCTGAATGCCCATTCCGGATAGGTGGTCTGTTCGTAGGCGTGCCCGATCGTCTTGCCGTCTTTCAGAATGGGCACGTGCACGGTGTGGCAGGAGCCGCACATTTCCGGCGTCGTGATGGTCTGGCTGTGCGCGGGATCGATGCCGAGCGCGCGCTTCATCGGCTTTTTCTTCGGCTCCTTGAACGGCCCATAGAGCTCGTCCGGGGCGCCGACGAGGAAGTTGCCGGTGAAGGTCGCGGCGAAACCCGTCAGCTTCGGATTAGCGGCTTGCTGCTGCGCCGGAATGCATTTGTTCTGCGGCTGGTGCTGGTACTTCGCGGTGTCTTCCTTGCCGAGCACCATATGATGGCAGGAGGCGCACGAAATGCCGTCGCGCGCCAGCGCCCCGTAGTTCGCAAGCGCGCTCACCGGATCGATCGGCGCCTTGGACGGGATGGCGTCGACCATGGTGCGCGAGAACGGCGCGCATTCATTGTCGATCGCATGCTGGCGCTGGCCCATGATGCCGTGACAGCCGAGGCACGTGTTCTCGATGATCGGGACAGACTCTTTCTCTTTGTGGAAGGTGTCGGTCTCGCTCGCGAGCTGCGCGAAAAAGATCGGATCGCGCCCGGCGAGCCCCATCGGCGAGCCGCGCCACGTGCCGTACGGCGAAATGTTGATCAGCTTTCCGTCCGATCCCGGCTGCGTCATGTCGTATTGCAGGCCGGTGCCGCCCGCGCTGTGGCAGCCGAGGCATTGATCCGAGGTGACGAATTGGCTGGCGGCGGTCGTTTCGCCGGGCTTCGGCCAGACGCTGTCGTAGGTCTCCGGCTTCATCAGCCACGGCGTCGTCTCGGTCTTGTCGGGGGCGTATGTGCGCGCGGGCGGCGGGTCGAATGCGCGAAAAGCGTCGAGGAAGGCCTGATTGTAGGGCGGGTCGTTGCCGCCGGCGGCGGCGTCCTTCGCGCCGGCGCTCTGGATGCGCATCTGCAGGCTCTGCCAGGACGGATCGAGAAAGAAATTCTGGCTGAGAAACACCAGCGGCTCGCCCGGCTCGCCCTTGATGTTCTTGAGCGACGCGAAGGTCGAGTTGTCCTTCGCCGAAGCGTGGCAATTGGTGCAGTATTGGCCAAAGCCCATGGCCGGATAGGGGCTGGTCTGCTTGGCCGGCCAGTCGACCGCCCACCCCGAGCCGGCCCAGCCGTACCAGCCCCAGAACCAGCCGTCATACGAGCCCTTGGAATCGCGCACCATCACGGCGGAGGATTGCGACGTCGCCAGCAGGTAAAGCGCGTCGATGCCGGCGCAGGCCGCGGCGGGATACGGATACATCTCCTTGATCATCATCGCGCCGTCCGGCACCGGCGCGACGACGGCAGGCGCCGCCCCGTCCTCCGGGCGGTTCGCCTTGAGCCATTCGTACATCAGCGGCGAGTACCAGATCAGCACCGGCGCGTGCGTGCCGAAACCCTGACCGGTCCATTTGCCGTTTGCGAACGTGCCGATCCACGGGCCGGTGTCGCGGATGCGCTTGTCGACCTTCCAGCCGCCGGCCTCGTTGCGGTGGCACATGGCGCCGACATATTCGTTGAACTTCGCTTCGTACTCATTGAGCGGCAATGCGCTCGGGCGGCGGACGATCGGTTCGAGCGCCTCGCACAGCTTGAGATCCTGCGGCACCTGCTTGGTGCTCTGTTCGTCCGGGCAGGTCGGCGAGCCGTAGGCGATGTTCGCCGTCATTGCGGAAATCATCGCAATCGCGGCAGCAAGACGCGTCCGTCGCCCGATCATCATGTGCTTCCCCGCCTGTGCATCGCATGATGCACATTCGTGCTTACCCAGAATAGGCGGCGCGATTCCGCACCGTCAACCAGAGGGCGAGAGAGATAAAATTTGTCGCGGGATCAGTTTTTCGCCGCAAAGAACGCGCGCATCGCCGCGTAGGTCTCTTCCGGGGCTTCCTCGGAGAGATAATGGCCGCAGGGGAGCGCCTGCGCGTCTCGGATGTCGGTCGCGTAGGTCTTCCAGATCGCCGGCGGATCGTTCTGCCGTCCGACCTGGCCCGTTGCACCCCACAGGAGTTGCACCGGGCACGTCACTTTCCTGCCCGCCTTGAAGTCCTCGGTATCCATCGCGAGATCGACCGTCGCGCAGGCGCGATAGTCCTCGCACATGCCGCGCACGGTCTCGGGGTTGCGGAAGCAGCGCTTGTATTCCTCCAGCGCCGCCTTGCCGAAGAACGAGAGACCTTGTTCGGTCTTGGCGAGCTTCTTCTCGATATAGAAGTCCGGGTCCGCGCTCATCAGCCGTTCGGGCATCGGCGCCTTCTGGATCATGAAGAACCAGTGATAGGCGCCGGTCGCCCAGGCCTGCGTCATGTTGTTGAACAGATGG
>JAXDOA010000510.1:0-2993 GCA_034669125.1 Hyphomicrobiales bacterium | reverse complement strand
GGCGAGGGGGTCGGCGACGACGCCATCATCTTCAACGAATATCCGCTAACCCTCGACCACTGCGCGCGCGAGAAGCCGGGCACGTTTTTCGGCCTTTCGCCGGCCGGCGGGCTCGGCTGGGGCCTTGGCGCCGCGCTCGGCGCCAAGCTCGCCGCACCGGAGAAGTTCGTGGTCGCCACCGTCGGCGACGGCGCCTACATGTTCACCAATCCGACCGTCGCCCACTGGGTCGCCGACAAGTTCGCCATTCCGGTGCTCACAGTGATCTTCAACAATTCGCGCTACGGCGCGGTGCGGCGCGCGACGCTCTCGATGTTCAAGGATGGCGCGGCGGGCGAGGACGACGGGCAGTTCCTCGCCGACCTTTCGCCGTCGCCGCCGTTCGAGGAATTCGTGCGCTCGCAAGGCGGCCACGGCGAGCGCGTCGAAAACCACGCCGAACTCGCGCCTGCGCTCGCCCGCGCGCGCGACGCCGTGCTCGGCGGCAAGCAGGCCGTCGTCAACGTTCTTATTCCCAACTGACCGGAGCAAACAGCCTCATGCGCATCGACGCGTACACGCATTTCTTTCCGGCGAAGTATTTTCAAAGACTGACCGACAGCAAGGTCCCGGACATCGGCAAGCGCGTGCGCGAAGTGCCGGCGATCCACGATCTCGATACCCGCCGACGGGTGATCGACTCATTCCCCGACTACAAACAGATCATCTGCGTGGCGCTGCCGCCGATCGGCACCTGGACGCCAGCCGACAGAGCCGAGGAGGTCGCGCGCATCGCGAACGACGGGCTCAAGGAGCTGTGCGACAAATATCCCGACCAGTTCGCGGGTTTCGTCGCCGAGGTGCCGCTGACAGCGCCCGACGCGGGGGCGCGCGAAAGCGAGCGAGCGATCAAGGAGCTTGGCGCGTGTGGCGTGCAGATCGTCACCAACGTCAACGGCAAGGCGCTCGACCAGCCGGAATTCGTGCCGTTCTTCGAGAAGATGAATGCGCTGAAGAATCCCGTGTGGGTGCATCCGACGCGCACCGCCAAGACGCCGGACTACGCCACCGAAGAAAAATCGCTCTACGAAATCTGGTGGACGTTCGGCTGGTCCTACGACACCGCGGCCTTCATGGCGCGCATGGTATTCTCCAAGACGATCGACAAATTCCCGGATCTGAAAATCCTGGTGCACCACTTTGGCGGCATCGTGCCGATGCTGGAGGGGCGTATCGGACCCGGCTGGGACCAGATCGGCGCGCGCACTTCGGATGCGGACTATCAGGCGCTCATGAAGTCGCTGAGGAAGCGCCCGCTCGACTACTTCAAGCAGGACTTCTACGCCGACACCGCGGTGTTCACCTCGGATGCGGCGACCGAGCTCGGCATGAAGTTCTATCCGCTGGAGAAGATCGTGTTCGCGTCCGACTGCCCCTTCGATCCCGAGAAGGGCACGATGTACATCCGCGAAACGCTGCGGATCGTCGATGCGCTGGACCTGACCAAGGAGCAGCGCGACCAGGTGTATTACAAGAACCTGGAGCGGATCACCGGCAAAACGTTCGTGAAGTAAAACGGGAGCCCCTCATGCGTTTTCGTCTCGCGTTTCTTGCGTTGCTGCTTGCGACACCCGTCCTCGCCCAGCCAGCCGACATCGTGCTGCGCGGCGGCAACATCGTCACGGTCGACAACGACTGGAGCATCGCGCACGCGGCAGCGATCGGCGGCGAGAAATTCCTTGGCGTCGGCAGCGACGCGCAGATGGCCCCGTTCATCGGGCCGAATACGCAGGTGATCGAGCTTGCCGGCAAGACCGTGGTGCCGGGCCTGATCGACACGCACCTGCATCAGCTGTTCCACGCGCTGAACGGACCCGCGGTGCAGCTGCTCGGCACGAAATCGGTCGCCGAGGTGCAGAAGGCGGTCGCCGAGCGCGTCGCGCGCACGGAAGCCGGCAAATGGATCACGGCTTCGATGGGCTGGCACGAGAGCATTCTGGAAGAAGGCCGGATGCCGACGCGCCACGAGATCGATCCGGTGTCGCCGGACAATCCGGTATTCATCCCGCGCGGCGGCCATGTCGTCACGGTGAACTCGAAGGCGCTCGAACTCGCGGGCATCACAAAAGACACGCCGAACCCCGAGGGCGGGATCATCGTGCGCGACGAGAAGGGCGAAGCGACCGGCATGCTGTTGCAGAATGCCGCGAACCTGGTGCGCCGCGTGCTGCCGCCGCCGCCCGCCAACATGCCGGAGCTGCTGAAGGCCGCGATGCGCGACCTCAATTCCTACGGCATCGTTGGCGTGGTCGAGCCGGGCGTCGACGAGCGGCAGATCGCGCTCTATCGCGCGGTGCATGACGCGGGCGACATGACGGTGCGCACCGACGTGCTCTATCGCGCGATGCGCCGGACGGAAGTCGAGAAGGGTATCGCGGCGCTCAAGGCGCAGAAGAACTCCGACATGCTGCGCTTCGTCGGCATCAAGTTTCCGCTCGACGGCGGCGTCGAGGGCGGCCGCATGACCTGGCCCTATCGGCTGGTGCCGGGCGAGCAGACGAACGCGGCCTATCGCGGCGTGCTGCTGCTGCCGCCGGGCGGCGAGGACGAGTATGTCGAGGGCCTGAAGCTGATCGCCGATGCCGGCCTGCAGGCGCAGACGCATGCGGTCGGCGACGAGACCATCGACCTGATCGTGCGGGCCTACGGGCGCGTCAACAAGGAGAAGCCGATCGGCGACCTGCGCTGGGCGATCATGCACCTGTTCCATCCCTCCGACGCGGCGCTGCGGAAGATGGTCGAGCTCGGCGTCGCGGCGACGATGCAGGATCACCCGGTGCTGCTCGGCCACAACCAGCGCCGCTGGTGGGGCGACGAGCACGCCGCCTATGCGATCCCGATCCGGAAAGTCATCGACGCCGGCGTGCTGGTCGGCGGCGGCACCGACGGGCCGGTAGTGCCGGTCGATCCGTTTCTCTCGATGTGGTGGATGACGACGCGGCAGGTGCTGAAGG
>JAXDOA010000509.1:0-5654 GCA_034669125.1 Hyphomicrobiales bacterium | reverse complement strand
CGGCCGGGCAATGTTCCAACCCCGGTCAAACGACGCAGAGCAGTTGCACCTCCAGTCAGGCCTGCTCAGACTCGCAATACACAAAACAGAACAGGTGCCAGAACAACGGCGGTACTTGGGGCTATGGGACATGGAGCACAGGAGTCTGGACGGCCGGCGCCTGGTTGCCGGGCGTGTGGACTCCGAACGGTCACACCACCTGGAACGGATGTGTGACCGACCGCGGCATCGCGACGCCACCCGGAACGACCGCCGGCAATGATCAGACTGCGACGGCGCCAAGCAGCGGCGACGGCAGCACGCTGTTCTATGCCGAGCAGTATTCGCTATGCGCCCCGGCGATGCGGGGTCTCGCCTATGACTGGACTGCCATGAAAAGCGCAGTCGATGGTCTTACACCGAATGGGAGCACCAACCAGCCGATCGGGCTGGTGTCAGGCTGGCACTCCCTCGTCGGCGTCGGCCCGTTCACGATGCCGTCCAAGGACGCGAACTACACCTACCGTGAGGTAATCCTCCTGCTGTCGGACGGCCTGAACACGCAGGATCGTTGGTATGGGAACGGGGTGAACACATCCGCTCAGGTGGACGCCCGGATGTGGACCAGCGGCGGCGCCGGGACCTGCAAGAACATCAAAGATGCGGGTATCACGATCTACGCCATCCAGGTGAACACCGGCGGAGATCCGCAATCGACCTTGCTGCAGAACTGCGCCACTGATTCGGGCAAGTTCGTCATGCTTACGACGGCAAACCAGATCATTACGACCTTCCAGCAGATCGGGACGCAGCTCTCGCAGCTTCGCATCGCGCAGTAATCGGGACACTAAAAAAAAGTAACTCATTGCGAGTAGAGGATCGGCTCAGCGGCGATCGACCGCTGAGCCGAAAGCCGTCTCTATGCTGCTTGCCGCCTGCGCCCTGATCTTTGAGCTATCCTTAGCAGTCGTGCTCTGGCGGCTCGCACGCCAGCGGCCAAGCATTGCAACGAAGATCGCGTCCGTCTTCATCGGCTTCGCAGCTGCCGCGTCGCTCGCCCTCGCAGCACAAGGATTGTTTCTGCTTGGGGTTAATGTTCTTCAGGCCTCCGAGCTCGCGCCCACGATCTTCTGGCTGACCTCGGGTGTGTTGGCGTTCGTGGTGGTGCTTGCATTAAGGCCGTCTCCGGCTCTTGCGACGATGCCTTGCATCATCATCGCAGCGTTGTCGTTCATTTACGGCGGTGTCCAGCAAGAGGCGATGGGCGCTGTCGTAGGAGCCATGCTGACGGTATCCGCAATGGTGATCTGGTCAAGCGCCCGACGGGTTATTCAAGGCGCTTGCGCGAAAGGATCGCGCGGCGACGGCGGGCGGCCGATTGGGATCCGCGAACTCGCGCAATAAGCGGCAAATTTTACGCGAAATTCCTGCGCGCGCGTGACCGAACGGTAAAACCTGCGCGTCACTCTGCAGCTCCTCGATTCTCCCAGGGGCTGAGAAAAGACATGGGCTCACGATTTCTGGCCGACCGGCATGGCGGCGTTGCTCCCATGTTCGCGCTCGCGCTCGTTCCCATCATCGGTGTTGTCGGCGCCGCGGTCGACTACAGCCGCGCCAACGCGGCGCGCTCGGCCATGTTCGCGGCGCTCGATGCGACCGCGCTGATGCTCTCGCGCGACGCCGCCACCATGCCGCCCGCGCAGATCCCCGCCAAGGCGACCAGCTACTTCAACGCGCAATTCAACCGGCCGGAGGTAGCCGACATCCAGGTCAATGCGGTGCTCAACAACCCGCAGGCGGGGAGTTTCACGCTCAACGTGACGGCGAGCGGCAACGTTCCGACAACGTTTACCAAGGTGCTCGGCCAGACCAAGATGGACATCGGCACGTCGGTCGACGTGAAGTGGGGTGTCAAGAAGCTGGAGCTCGCGCTGGTGCTCGACAATACCGGTTCGATGGCAAGCAACGGCAAGATGACGCAGCTCAAATCCGCCGCGCGCAGCCTGCTCACTACGCTGCAGAGCGCCGCCAAGCAGCCGGGCGACGTCAAGGTCGCGATCATTCCGTTCGACAAGATCGTGAATATCGGCACGGGCTATGCCGGCAGCGGCTGGGTCGACTATTCGGTGCACAACATCCGGCAGGCGCAGTGGCAGGGCTGTGTGCAGGACCGCGACCAGCCCTATGACACGCAGGACACGGCGCCGACCTCGGATTTCCACACCAAGTTTCCGGCCGTGGGCTGCTCGGCGATTACGCCGATCATGACGCTGACCGACGTCCTCGACAAAACCGGCTTCACCAATCTTTATTCCAAGATCGACGCCATGAACCCGGCGGGCAACACCAACGTCACGATCGGTCTGGTGTGGGGCTGGCACGCGCTGACCAAGAGCGAGCCGCTGACTCAAGGGAGCGATCCCGCGCCCGACAAGGACAAGGTGATTTTGCTGTTGACCGACGGCGACAACACACAGAACCGCTGGACCACGAGCGGCTCCTCGATCGACGCGCGCACCGCGCTCGCCTGCGCCAACGCGAAGGCCGACAACATCAAGATCTATACGGTGCGCGTGATCGACGGCGACGCAAACCTGTTGCGCAACTGCGCCACCAAGCCGAACATGTATTACGAGGTGAGCCAGGCGAGCGAGCTCAACAGCGTGTTCTCGTCGATCGCACAGAACCTGGCGAACCTGCGGATCGCGAAGTAGGATTTTTGTAGCCCGGATGGAGCGCAGCGAAATCCGGGTTTACTTCGATACCCTTGCTCTGCCCGGCCCCGGATTGCGCTTCGCTCCATCCGGGCTACGAACTACGCTCGCTCTGTTGAGCGTGACGCGGCGCGCGCGGGCAGCGGAGCGAGCGCCGCGACGAGGCCGGTGGTGAATGCGCGCCGATCGGGAAGCATCACGCCCCCGGCACGGTCGCGTTCGGGAAGAACAGCTGCTCGCCGTTGATCTTGTAGTCGGCGATCGCCTTCTGGCCGTCCGCCGAGACGAGCCAGTCGAAGAACTGCTGGCCGAGGTCCTGCTTCACATGCGCATGCGTGGCGGGATTCACCAGCATGACGCCGTATTGATTGAACAGCCGCTTGTCGCCGTCGACCACGACGTCGAGGTCGCCGCGGTTCTTGAACGACAGCCAGGTGCCGCGGTCGGCCAGCACATAGCCGTTCATCGACGAGGCGATGTTGAGTGCGGCGCCCATGCCCTGCCCGATCTCGCGATACCAGCCGCCGGTCACCTCCCGTCCGGTCCCCGCTTGTGGAATTGGGGGGGCTTGGGGATCAACACCCGCCACCTTCCACAGCGCCAGCTCGGCCGCGTGCGTGCCGGACTTGTCGCCGCGCGAGATGAACGGCGCGCCCTTGGCCTGAATAGCTTTCAGCGCCGTCTCGATGTCCTTGCCCTTCACGCCAGCGGGGTCGCTCTTCGGCCCGATCAGAATGAAGTCGTTGTACATGACGGCGAAGCGCTTCACGCCGAAGCCGTCCGCGACGAACTTCTCTTCTTGCGGCCGCGCATGCACGAACACCACGTCGGCGTCGCCGCGCCGTCCGGTGTCGAGCGCCTGTCCGGTGCCTTGCGAGATCACCTTCACGTCGATTCCCGTTTTCGCCTTGAAGATCGGCAGGATGTGGCCGAACAGGCCGGAGTCCTGTGTCGACGTGGTCGACGCGACGACGATCGCCTTGTCCTGCGCCGGCGCGGGGGCGGCGAGCGCGATGGTGAGCGCGAGGCCGAGAAGAATGCGGCGGTTCATTTCTCTCTCCTTCAGATCACAAGGTCGCCGCGCAGGAACGCCGTGGCTTCCGGTGTTGCGGGTGACGTAAAAAAGCCCGCCGCATCGGCGCGCTCGATCAGCCGTCCGCGCGCCAGAAACACGATGTCGCCCGCGAGCCTTCGCGCCTGCCCGATGTCGTGCGTCGCCATCACGATCTTCACGCCGGAGGAAGCGACCGCGCTGACGATGTCCTCCACTGCCTTGGTGGCGGCCGGGTCGAGACTCGCGGTCGGCTCGTCGAGAAAGAGAATCTCCGGATCGCGCGCGAGCGCGCGGGCGAGCGCGAGGCGCTGTTGCTCGCCGCCCGAGAGTTTTCGCGCGGGGCGGTCCGCGAGCGCCGCCAGCCCGGCCTGCGCCAGCAGTTCGCCGACACGCTTGTCATGCTTGCCCAACGCATAGGCGACATTGGCGGCGGCCGAGCGCCGCAGCATCACCGGGCGCTGGAACATCATCGCGAGCCGCTCGCCCGGTTCGTTGCGCCCACCCCATGTGACGCCGCCGGAGGTCGGCTGCACCAATCCCATCGCGAGCCGCAGCAGCGTGCTTTTGCCGGAGCCATTGGGACCCAGCAGGATCGTCGGCGCGCCCGGGGCAATATCGAGTTCAAGATTGCTGACGATCTCGACATCGCCTGCGCGCAGCGATGCGTTCTCAAAAGCGAGCGGAAGATCGGTGACGGGTGCGCGCATCGTCACCCTGCGCGGATTTCGCCGACGCGGCGCGCGCCCCAGGCGAGCGCGTTCACGGCGATGATCAAAATAATCAGCACCAGCCCCAGCCCCATCGCGAGCGGCAGGTCGCCTTTGGAAGTCTCAAGCGCGATCGCGGTGGTCATGGTGCGGGTGAAGCCGTCGATGTTGCCGCCGACGATCATCACGGTGCCGACTTCCGCCGCGGCGCGGCCGAAACCCGCGAGCAATGTGGTAACGAGCGAGAAGCGCGCGTCCCAGATCAAGGTCGCGACGCGGCGCGACGGCGTGACGCGCAGCGCGGTCAGTTCCTCGCGGTATTCGACCCACAGGTCCTCGATCACCTGCCGCGTCAGCGCCGCGACGATCGGTACCACCAAGAGCGCCTGCGCGACGATCATCGCCTTGGGCGTGAACAGGATGCCGAGAAAGCCGAGCGGGCCGGAGCGCGACAGCAGGAGATAGACCGCCAGGCCGACGACGACCGGCGGCAGGCCCATGAAGGCGTTGATGACGACCACGACGAAGGTGCGGCCGGGAAAATGCGTCAACGCCAGAAATGCGCCGAACGGCAGCGCCACCAGCGCGGCGAGAATGACCGCCGACAGGCTCACGTAGAGCGACAGCGCCACGATACCGTAGAGCGCCGGGTCGCCGCCGAATACGAGCTGGAGCGCGGATGCGCCGTCGGGCATGGGAATTCTCGCATCGCGGAATGTCGTGGCACCATTTTTCACACGGCGCGCGAAATGCAAGATGTGGAGCCGGGCAAAGTGAAAATATAGCGCGAGGCTATGGGGCGCGGCCCCGTCATTCCGGGGCGGCGCGAAGCGGCGAGCCCGGAATCCATAACCACGATTGGGGAGTATGGATTCCGGGCCTGCGCCTTCGGCGCATCCCGGAATGACGAAAGAAAGCAACGGGAGAACCCAAAGACCAAATCACTCCAGGACAAAGTCGTCATCGTCACCGGCGCCGGGCGCGGCATCGGCCGCGAGATTGCGCTCCTCTGTGCGGCCGAAGGCGCCAGGGTCGTGGTCAACGATCCCGGCGGCGCCGCCGACGGCTCGGGGTCGAGCGCCACGCCGGCCGAGGAAGTGGTCGAGGAAATCAAAAAGCGCGGCGGGATAGCGGTTGCGAATTTCGAGACCGTCGCCGAAGCGATCCCTGCGAGCCGGATCGTCAAAACCGCGATCGACA
>JAXDOA010000508.1:0-3600 GCA_034669125.1 Hyphomicrobiales bacterium | reverse complement strand
GAACATGTCCGGCGTGGTCGGCGGGTCGCCGGTGCGCGGCAATCTCAAGCTGGCCTTCGGCGCGGCGAAACGCATCGATGGCAAGATCGACGCCGATGCAATCGATATTCCGGCGCTGGTTGCGATCGCGGCCGGCATGCCGCGCACGCCGGCTCGCGTGGATGCACCGACGTGGCCGGGCGAGCCGTTCGGCGACAGCGCGCTTGGCGATTTTTCTGGACGCGTCGAGTTTACCGCCTCGCGGATCACGCTCACGCCCACGCTGACCGGCCGTCAGATGCGCGGAACGCTGCGCCTTGCGGCGGGCGAGATCGCGTTCGAGGATATTGAAGGCTCACTCGGCAGCGGCCGCGCGAGCGGACAACTGGTGTTGCGCCGTGGCGCGGATGGGCTTGGCGTCCGCGCGCGGCTCGCACTCATCGGGGCCGATGCCGCGGCGTTGCTGCCGGGCGAAGGAAAAGCGCCGCTGCTCGGACGGCTCGGATTGCAGGCCGAAGTGGAGGGCAGCGGGCTCAGCCCCGCGTCGCTGATCGGGTCGCTCAGCGGCGCCGGCACGATCACACTCGAGGATGCGCAGATTTCCGGGCTCGATCCCAAGGCCTTCAACGCGGCGATCCGCGCGGTCGATCAGGGGCTCGCCGTCGATGCGCCGCGCATTCGCGACATCGTCTCAACAGTGCTCGATGGGGGTCGTCTTACGGTGCCGCGCCTCGACGCCGCCCTTGCGATCAACGCCGGGCAGGCGCGCATCGGCCATACGATCGTTCTCGGACAAGGTGCGGATATCGCGTTCTCGGCGAGCGCCGATCTGGCGGACGCCTCGATCGATGCACGCCTGATGTTATCCGGGCCGATCATTTCGGAAGGGTCCGCCGCGATCCGCCCCGAAATTCTGGTGTCGCTGAAGGGTCCATACGCGGTGCCGAGGCGGACCGTGGATGTGTCCGCGCTGTCGGGCTGGCTGATGCTGCGCTCGGTCGAGCGTCAGGCCAAGCAGATCGACGCGATCGAAGCTGAACGCCGCAACGCTGAACGCCGTGACGCGGAGCGGCGTGAGGCCGAACGGCGCGAAGCCGAGAAACGCGAAGCGGAACGGCGTGACGCGGAGGCGAGAGCGGTCACCAGCACCGTTCCGGCGGCGCTGCCGGTACCGCAGATCATCGAGGAACCGCCGCCGGCGCCAGCGGTCGCAGCGCCCCCGGCGCCACGCGCCACGCGTCCGCAGCCAGCGCGCATTCCAGCGCCAACCGCCGAGCAGGCGCCCGCGTTGCCGCCGCCGCTCAATATCGGTCCGGCGCCTGGTGCTGCAAAATCGGTCCGGCCAGCGCGTCCTGCCGACGCAGCCGCGCAGAACCCTCAACCGGCTGCTCCGCCGCCACGTTCGGCGCTGGAAACTTTATTCGGCGTGCAACGCTGACACGACCGTCCGGCCACCGGACTCACGCGTTTCCGTCTTTGCACCGCCGCCGGCAAGCGCGCGATAGTGATCCAGCACGAAAAGCCTGATTGCTGACGACAGATTGCCTTGCCGGCGGTCCGCATCAATCGAAGCGACCAGCTCGGACAGCGTCATGTTGCGCGACGACGCAATATCCTTGAGCCCGCTCCAGAAGGCATCCTCGAGGCTGACGCTGGTCTTGTGTCCGGTGATGACAATGGAGCGTTTGACGACTGGAGATTTCATCGCGTGTCTCCCGTGTCGATCTTGTGCGCATCGAGAAGCCGGCGTGTTTTTTCCGCGCGTGTCGCCTCCAAAGTGCGCTCCGCATTCGTGCCGCCGTGCGTGATCCGGTTGGCGGCGGCGCGGCTGGCCTCCTGCAGCTTGCGGGCTTGCTTGCGGGCTTTGCGCAGATTGACGATCTCGCCCATAGCCAACTCCGCCGGTAAGTTGGGCAGCGATCGAAGCGCGATCGCCACCTCCCAAGCGCAACGTACGGTAGTGCCTCTCACGCCCTTCGCGGGAACCTGCACTTCTCCCTCACTGCTGAGTCAGGGCACCAGCATTCAGATGGTATTTTTGTCGGGCAGGCAAGACTCTGCGGGATGAATTCACTTGTTCCGGCCTGCGCCATTGTTGGTTATGACACATAACGTCTGGATGTGCGGCAGGTTGCACATCAGTCTAACTGATAATCCAAATTGATTACGTCGCGTGATTGCCGACCTATTCCAAAGTAACTAGGTTTTTTTCATAGTGAAACAGTGAATACTTAGAATGAAGCGCAGAGCGAAAGCTTGTTATGGTCCAAACTGCATGATCGAAGCAAGAAATGCAGTTCGCGCGTGTAGATTACATTCCATATGCGCAGGCGTTTCAGCAGTATTCCTCTACGGTAGCGAGCCGCCCGCTCGGTATGGTTGAGACACAAATGTTCCTCGCGTTCAGCCCGGCCGCACCATTTTTTCCGGGCGCACCAGCCGGTCGAACTCCGCCGCCGTGACATAGCGCCCGCCAACCGCCTCCTCGCGCAATGTCGTTCCGTTCGCGTGCGCCGCCTTGGCGATCTTCGCGGCCTTGTCGTAGCCGATCTTCGGCGCGAGCGCGGTCACGAGCATCAGCGAGCGTTCGGTCAGTTCACGGATGCGCGCCTCGTTGGCGCGGATGCCGACAACGCAGTTGTCCGCAAAGGAGCGCGCCGCGTCCGCGACAAGCCGGATCGATTGCAGCATCGCGTAGGCCATCACCGGCTTGTAGACGTTGAGCTCGAAATGCCCCTGAGAGCCCGCGACCGCGATGGTCGTCTGATTGCCGAACACGCGCGCGCACACCATGGTCAGCGCCTCGCTCTGGGTCGGATTGACCTTGCCGGGCATGATCGAGGAGCCGGGTTCGTTCTCGGGCAGGATCAGCTCGCCGAGACCGGAGCGCGGTCCGGAGCCGAGAAAGCGGATGTCGTTCGCGATCTTGAACAATCCGGCCGCGACCGAGTCGAGCGCGCCGTGCACGAACACGTAGGCGTCGTTCGACGCAAGCGCCTCGAACTTGTTCGGTGCCGAAGTGAACGGCAGTCGCGTGAACGCGGCCGCGCGTTTTGCGAACAGCTTGCCGAACTGCGGCTTGGCGTTCAGCCCGGTGCCGACCGCGGTGCCGCCCTGCGCCAAGGGGTACAGTTGCTTCAGCGCGAGCCGCATGCGGGTGATGCCGAGCTTCACCTGCTCGGTGTAGCCGGAAAATTCCTGGCCCAGTGTGAGGGGGGTGGCATCCTGCGTATGGGTGCGGCCGATCTTCACGATCCTGGCGAATTCTTTCGACTTTTTCTGCAGCGCGTCCTGCAGGTGCGCGAGTGCGGGATCGAGCAGGTATGCGATCTCGGTCGCCGCCGCGATGTGCATGGCGGTCGGGAACGCGTCGTTCGAGGACTGGCTCATGTTGACGTGGTCGTTCGGATGCACTGGGGATTTCTCGCCGCGTTTGCCGCCGAGCAACTCGTTGGCGCGGTTGGCGATGACCTCGTTCATGTTCATGTTGGTCTGGGTGCCGGAGCCGGTCTGCCAGACCACCAGCGGAAAATGATCGTTGAGCTTGCCGTCGATCACCTCCTGCGCGGCCTGGACGATCGCTTGGGCGCGCTTGCGGTCGAGGATGCCGAGCGACTGGTT
>JAXDOA010000507.1:0-3165 GCA_034669125.1 Hyphomicrobiales bacterium | reverse complement strand
CCGATCGTATCGAACAGCCGCCCGAGCAGCAGTGGACCGAGCACGTTGCCCGCCGCGAACGGCAGGATGTACCAGCCGACGTGCTCGCTCGGGATGCCGTAGAACGTGGTCAGCACCAGCGCGTAGGTGAAGAAGATCGCGTTGTAGAAGAAGGCCTGCGCGGCCATCAGCACAAGCGCGACGAATGTGCGCGTGCGATGCACATGGATCAGCGTGTGCACCACGTCGCCGAGCGGTGTGTGGCTGCGGCTCCGCAGCCGTACCTTCGGCAGCGGCGTGTCCGGGATGACATGCCCCTCGGCGCGCAGCCGCGCCTCGATGCCGGCAACGATCGTCTCGGCCTCGGCGGCGCGGCCATGCGTCATCAGCCAGCGTGGGCTTTCCGGCAGCCACAGCCGCATGAAGAACACGATACATGCCAGCAGTGCGCCGATCAGGAATGCGGCGCGCCAGCCGTACTCCGGGTCGATTACGTTGGCGTCGAGCAGAACGATCGAGCCGAAGGCGCCAAGCGCCGCGCCGACCCAGAACGAGCCGTTGATCACGAGATCGGTCCAGCCGCGCACCCGCGCCGGCACCAATTCCTGGATCGTCGAATTGATGGCGGCGTATTCGCCGCCGATGCCCGCGCCGGTGATGAAACGGAAGAGAAGGAAGCTCCACAAATTCCATGAGAACGCGGTCGCAGCCGTCGCCAGCAGGTAGACGATCAGCGTGATGAAGAACAATTTCTTGCGCCCAAGCCGGTCGGTGAGCCAGCCGAAGAACAGCGCGCCGAGCACCGCGCCCGCCAGATACGCGCTGCCCGCGAGCCCGACATCTGCATTGCTGAAATGCAGCACCGGGCTCGCCTTGAGGGCGCCCGCGACCGTGCCGGCAAGCGTCACCTCGAGCCCGTCGAGGATCCACGTGATGCCGAGCGCCACGACGACGAGGGTGTGGAAACGGCCCCATGGCAGCCGGTCCAACCGCGGCGGAATGTCGGTTTCGACGATGGGAGGGTCGGCGGTCGCGCGCATGTGTCAGACAACGCCCTGGCGTGCGAATTCGTTCGACCGCCGCCCGGCGAAGCCTTGCCGGCCTACGCCGCGTCCTTGCCAATCAACGCCGGCGTCGCCCCAATCTTTTCCACCTCGAATGGCGTGGTCTGGTAAAGCTCGTTGATCCAGTTGCCGAACAGCAAGTGCGCGTGGCTGCGCCAGCGGTTCTCCGGCTGGCGGGTCGGATCGTTCTTCGGAAAATAGTGGCCTGGCAGTGCGATCGGTTTGCCGGCCGCGACGTCGCGGAAATACTCGTCGGCGAGCGAGTTCGAGTCGTACTCGATGTGATTGAACATGTGCAGCGCGCGATGCGCGGGATCGTGCAGCAGGCAAAGTCCGGCCTCATCCGACTCCATCAGGACCTGGAGCCCGCTTGCTGGCGGAATGTCGTCGCGGTGCACCTCGGTCCAGCGCGACACCGGAACCGAGAAGTCATCGGAAAAGCCGCGCAGGTAGGGAGAGGCCGGCGCCAGGTTGCGATGGCGGTAGACGCCGAACGCCTTCTCGGGGAGCGGATACTTCGGCATGCCATGGAAATGATGCACGGCCGCCTGCGCGCCCCAGCAGACGTTGAAGGTCGAATGCACGTTGGTGAGCGTCCAGTTGAACACCTCGCACAGTTCGTTCCAGTAGGTCACCTCCTCGAACGGCATGGTCTCGACCGGCGCGCCCGTCACGATGAAACCGTCGAACTTCTCCGCGCGGATGTCCTCGAAATCGCGATAAAAGGAGATGATGTGGTCGCTCGGGGTATTGCGGGCGACATGATTGGTCATCTTGACCAGCGTCAACTCGACCTGCAGCGGCGTCACGCCGAGCAACCGGGCGAACTGGGTCTCGGTTCTGATCTTATTCGGCATCAGGTTGAGCAGGCCGATGCGCATGGGGCGAATGTCCTGACGCACCGCGTCGGCCTCGCGCATCAGCATGACGCCTTCGGCTTCGAGAGTCGCGCGGGCAGGAAGCTCGTTCGGAATCTTGATCGGCATCGGCTCAACTCACGCTGCCGCGGCCGCCGGCGCTTCCGCGCTCGCCCAATAAAAAAACCGGCGAGCCGATGTGCCAGCGCCGGGTTCAAAACACCCCGGCCTTTTAGCAAGTTGTTTAACGTGGCTTGCAAGCCGACCGGCTCAAATTGACCACGACGATGGCCCACAGATAATGACACTGGTGACGCCCCGTCAAGCCCGGACTGGCGCTGGATTTCGCCTGACAGTCCAAATAGAAACGCCCCATCATGGCTGACGCGCCCAAGACCCCGCCCACACTTGCCGACCTGCGCCGCGAGATCGACCGCATCGACGAGGCGATGCATCGGCTGCTGATGGAGCGCGGCGACATCATCGACACGCTGATCGCGACGAAAAAGACCGCCGAGTCCGGCTCGGCGTTCCGCCCCGCGCGCGAGGCCGACATGATGCGCCGGCTGGTCGAGCGCCATCGCGGCATCCTGCCGCTCGACACCGCCGAAAGCATCTGGCGCGTCATCATCGCGACGTTCACTTACGTGCAGGCGCCGTTCTCGGTGCATGCGGATCTGTCGGCCGGCGAAGCCGCGATGCGCGACACCGCGCGCTTCCATTTCGGCTTCACGGTGCCGTTCGTCACGCATATGGGCGCGGGCGGCGTAGTCGCGGCGGTCGCGGCCTCGCGCGGCGATATTGGGCTGGTGCCGGCGGCGGGCGCATCGGGCGCGTGGTGGGCTGCGCTTGAAGGCGAGGACGCGCCGAAGATCATCACCCGGCTTCCCTTCGTGGAACGCGCCGACCATCCGGCCGGCCTCCCGGTGTTCGGGATCGCGCGGCCGAACCCGGACGCGCTGGTGACCGACGTGGAAAACTGGAGCGTGCGGGTATCCGGCTGGGGTCCGGCGGTGTCGCGCTCGCTCGACTCATCAATGGAAGTGATCGCCGTGCCCGACCGCGCCTTCGACGGCGCGGCGCTGCTGGTTTCGGTGCCGAAGGGCAGGATCGACGAACTGACAGCGGCTCTCGTCAAGGCTGGCGCCTCGGTGCGTTCCAAGGCCCTCGTCGGCAGCCACGCGACCCGTTATACCGTCACCGCCGAAGGCCCGGTTTCCGCCGGTCGCTGAAGCGCAATCCCTTCCGGAGTTTTGGAATGTCCG
>JAXDOA010000506.1:0-6762 GCA_034669125.1 Hyphomicrobiales bacterium | reverse complement strand
CGTGCCCCGCGTGCGCCGGCGGGTAGTCTCGACAAATGCGATCCATTGCGCACGCGACCAGTCCTTGTTTGGAGTCGACGCCCCAAGTCCAATGACGGTCCAAGGCCGGAAATGGACCGCGAAGCGCTGGTCGATCGAGGTCATGGCTGCCGCCGGCAGGTTCAGGTTCGGTTCTGTCGTTTCGAGCGGCACGCCGACCTGTTCGAGCAGCGCAACCAGACACTCGATCGGGTAGACCTCGTCGTAACTGGCATCGAGCCCGGGGTTTGTGATGATGTGCCGCTGGCCCCTGATGCCCATGCCGATGCGTTCAGGCACCCCCGCCAGTACCGCGGCGAGCGCGGGACGGAGAGTCTTGTCGAGGATCCACGCGGTCTTCGGTCGCAGCTGCCGCAAGAGCCGCGCGAGCTGCACAAGCTGGAACGCGCGGGCGATCTCGCTCCCGCCGTGCTCGAAATACAGAGTTCGCGCAACGCAGCTTTCGGCCTGCAAGAGCTCCGCGCCGCGGCTCGATGGGGGCGTCAGGAACGTGATGGCGCGCTCGGGGCTTGCGGCTGCAATCGCGCGAATGAACGGCAGGTGCCAGATCACGTCGCCGATGCCACGTTTGGCCTGGATGATAACTGTCGATGTCACGTTGATTAGCGCGCGGAAGGTTGCGAGAACCGCGTTGTAAGCGGCTCGTGACGGTCAATCAATGCGCACCGACCTGTTCGACTTTCCCCTGCCCCCCGACCGGATCGCGCTGCGTCCCGCGCGCCCGCGCGATGCGGCGCGGCTGCTGGTGGTGCGGCCGGGCGCGGCGCTTGAGGATCGCGTGGTGCGCGAACTGCCGGATTTGCTCCAGCCCGGCGATCAGCTCGTGGTCAACGACACGCGTGTGATTCCCGCGAGCCTGCACGGGCGGCGCATCGGGCGCGGGCCCGAGACGCGCATCGAGGCGAACCTCGTGAAGCGGCTCGACGGCTCGCGCTGGAGCGCGTTCGTGAAACCGGGCAAGCGCCTCGCCGTCGGCGATGTGGTGCGGTTCGGCGACGAGGGCAAGGTCTGCTTCCTCGGCCAGCTCGACGCGACCGTGGAAGCTAAGGCTGAGGGCGGCGAGGTGACGCTCGCCTTTGCGTTTCACGGGGCCGTGCTCGATCAGGCGATTGCCGAACGCGGCGACATGCCGCTGCCGCCTTACATTGCGTCACGCCGCCCCGCCGACGATGAGGACCGCGCCGACTACCAGACGCTGTTCGCGCACGATGAGGGTTCGGTCGCGGCGCCGACTGCCGGTTTGCATTTCACCGACGATCTGGTGGCGCGGCTGAAGGCGCGCGGCATCGGCCTGCATACCGTGACGCTGCATGTCGGCGCCGGAACCTTCCTGCCGGTGAAGACCGACGATACGGCCGATCACAAGATGCACGCCGAATACGGCGTCGTCACCGAGGCAACAGCCGCCGCTCTCAATGCGGCGCGCGCGGCCGGCGGACGGATCGTGGCGGTCGGCTCCACGTCATTGCGCCTGCTCGAAAGTGCCGCCGATGAGCACGGCGTCCGGCCGTTCGCCGGCGAGACCGCGATCTTCATCACGCCGGGTTACGAGTTCCGCGCCGTCGACCTCATGCTCACCAACTTTCATCTGCCGCGCTCAACCCTGTTCATGCTGGTCGCGGCGTTCTCCGGCCTCGACACCATGAAACAGGCCTACGCGCACGCGCTTCGTGCCGGCTACCGCTTCTACTCCTACGGCGATGCCTGCCTTCTTTTCCCCGGATAAACTTGAATCTTAATTCCGCAAAATCCGCCCACCCGAAATAACGCTGCGGCAATCGCCCTGCTGCAAACGTGCCTGCACTCAGGGGGCATGGGCAGATCAAGGTGGAAGGAGTTTCCTATGATTCACGAATACGCGGCCATCGATCCGATGGCGCTACTGTTTCCCTCGCGCATCTACATCTCGATGTCGGAGAAGCTGCACCCGCACGTGCCGAAATCGATCGAGATCAAGGAGGCGGTGGGCCGGCTCACGCCTGAGGAACGGCTCTACATCCTGCAGCGCGCACGAGTGCTGTCGCACTACAGCAAGGCGGTGGAGGAGGCGGTCGCCGGGATGAAATAGGGCGGCCTTGCGGCGCCGGATTTCATGATATGGACGCGGCCGGAGGACCTCCGGCCGCGCATGTCTCAAACCCCTTTCAGTTTTCGCCTGCTCGCAACCGACGGCGCGGCGCGTCTCGGCGAGGTCGCGACCGCGCACGGCGTGATGCGCACACCCGCGTTCATGCCGGTCGGCACGCAGGGCACGGTCAAGGGCGTGCACGCAGCGACCGTGCGCGCGGGCGGCGCCGACATTATCCTCGGCAACACCTATCACCTGATGCTGCGGCCCGGCGCGGAGCGTATCGCGGCGCTTGGCGGCCTGCATGCCTTCATGAACTGGCCGCACCCGATCCTCACCGACTCGGGCGGGTTCCAGGTGATGTCGCTGTCGGCGTTGCGCAAGCTCGACGAAAACGGCGTCACGTTCCGCTCGCACATCGACGGCGCGATGGTGGCGTTGTCGCCGGAGCGCGCCATCGAAATCCAGAATCTGCTCGGTGCCGACATCGTGATGCAGCTCGACGAGTGCCTGAAGCTGCCCGCGACGCGCGCCGAAATGGAGCGCGCCATGCGGCTGTCGCTGCGGTGGGCCGAGCGGTGCAAGCGCGCGTTCGAGGGCTCCGGCCCGGGCCGGGCGCTATTCGGGATCGTGCAGGGAGGGGACGATCCCGCACTTCGCGTTGAGAACGCCCGCGCGCTCGTCGATATCGGCTTTCCGGGCTACGCGATCGGCGGGCTCGCGGTCGGTGAGCCGCAGGCCGTGATGCTCAAGGTGATCGACGAAACGGAGCCGGCGCTGCCCGCCGACAGGCCGCGCTATCTGATGGGCGTGGGCACGCCGGAGGATCTGCTGGAATCCGTCGCGCGCGGCATGGACATGTTCGACTGCGTGATGCCGACTCGCAACGGCCGCCACGGGCTCGCGTTCACGCGCTACGGGGCGATCAACCTGCGCAATGCGCGCCACGCCGCCGACCCGCGCCCGCTGGACGACGAAAGCCCGAACGAAGCCACGCGCACCTATTCGCGCGCCTACCTGCACCATCTGACACGCGCCAACGAGATGCTCGGTCCGATGCTGCTCTCGGAAATCAACCTCGCCTATTACCAGGAACTGATGGCCGGCATGCGGGCGGCTATCGCGGCCGGGCGGTTCGCCGATTTCCGCGCCGAGGCGCGCGCGGCATGGGAGCGCGGAGATATCCCGCCGATAAGCGCGTAGCCCCCTCGACGGCAAGTTGCCGCAGGCTAGAATGCCTCCAA
The DNA here is from genome assembly GCA_034669125.1 of Hyphomicrobiales bacterium. Taxonomy (GTDB): domain Bacteria; phylum Pseudomonadota; class Alphaproteobacteria; order Rhizobiales; family Xanthobacteraceae; genus PALSA-894. The sequence continues at coordinate 3,411 of JAXDOA010000506.1, read as the reverse complement.
CGAAACGGCGACATGCGCCGAAATCCTGGGAGGCGTCGCGATGGCGGTCAGCCTGAAAGTGAACGGGGCCGTGCGCTCCGTGCCGGCCGAGCCGGATACCCCACTGCTCTACGTGCTGCGCAACGATCTGGAACTCAACGGCGCCAAGTTCGGCTGCGGGCTTGCCCAATGCGGCTCCTGCACGGTGCTGGTCGACGGCAAGGCGGTGCGCTCCTGCGTGACCGAGATCGGCTCGCTCGCCGGTGCCGAGATCACCACGCTGGAAGGGCTCGGCACGATCGACAAGCTGCATCCGTTGCAGCGCGCCTTCATCGGCGAGCAGGCCGCTCAATGCGGCTACTGCATCAACGGCATGATCATGAGCGCCAAGGCGCTGCTCGACCGCAATCCGAAGCCAACCGAAAGCGATGTGCGCCAGGCGCTCGCCGCAAACCTTTGCCGCTGCGGCACCCACAACCGCATCGTCCGCGCCGTCATGCGCGCCGCCAACGAAATGGGGAGGACGTAATGAACGTTTCCCTCACACGGCGCGACTTCGCCAAGGGCTTCGGCGGCATCGTGCTCGCCTTCACGCTCGATCCGGCGGTCGCCCAGCAACAGCCACGTCCGTTGCCCGGAAGCCTCGGCGGAAACCGGATGCTCGACGCCTGGATCCGCATCAATGCCGACGGCACCGCCACCGTGTTCACCGGCAAGGTGGAACTGGGGCAGGGGATCGTCACGGCGCTCGCCCAGATTGCGGCGGAAGAACTCGATCTGCCGCTCGCGCGCGTCGCCATGATCTCCGGCGACACCGGCCGCACGCCGAACGAGGGCATGACGGCGGGCTCGCAGTCGATCGAGAATTCTGGCACGGCGCTGCGCCTCGCGGCGGCGGAAGTGCGGGCGCTCCTGATTGAACTGGCCTCGGCGAAGCTGGAGATGAGCGCGGATTCGCTCAGCGTCGCCGACGGCGTCATCGGCGCGGCGAACGGCAAGACGATTTCCTATGGAGCGCTTGCGGCCTCGCTCGACCTCAAGCGCGAGGCGACCGCGAGTGCGAAGCCAAAACCTGCGAGTTCACACAAGATCGTCGGCCAGTCGATCGCCCGCTTCGACATTCCCGGCAAGGTCACCGGCAAAGCGAGCTACGTACAGGACATGCGCTTGCCCGGCATGGTGCACGGACGGGTGGTGCGTCCGCCGCAGTATGGTGCGACGCTCCAGTCCGTGGACGAGGCGAAGGTGCGCGCCATCCCCGGCGTGATCGCGGTTGTGCGTGACGGGTCGTTCCTCGGCGTGATTGCCGAGCGCGAGGAGCAGGCGGTCAAGGCGCGCACCGCGCTGGCGGAAAGCGCAAAATGGACACCCGGTCCGGCGCTGCCCGATCCGGCGACCATCTTTGCGCATTTGAAAACGCTGCCGACCAAGGTCGAGGTGATCGGGGTCAAGCAGGCGCCGCTGCTCGCGAGCGCCCCCAAGGTGCTGGAGGCGACCTATACCAAGCCCTACATGGCGCACGCGTCGATCGGCCCCTCGGCCGCGGTCGCCGAGTTCAAGGACGACAAGGTCACGGTGTGGACGCACTCGCAGGGCGTGTTCCCGGTTCGCGCCGAGATCGCCAAGACCATGAAGCTGCCGCCCGCATCGGTGCGCTGCATCCACACCGAAGGCTCGGGCTGCTACGGCCATAACGGCGCCGACGACGTGGCGCTCGACGCCGCGTTGCTCGCGCGCGCGGTGCCGGGCAAGCCGGTGCGGCTGCAATGGATGCGCGACGACGAGTTCGCCTGGGAGCCCTACGGGCCGGCAATGTCGATGCAGGCCAAGGCCTCGCTCGACGGCGAGGGCCGCATCGTCGACTGGAATTACGAGCTGTGGAGCAATTCGCACTCTACCCGCCCGCAGTCGACCGAGGGCGCGAACGTGCTCGCCGCCTGGTATCTGGCCGAGCCGGGGAAAATGGGTGCACCGACCTCGCCGCCGCAGCCGGCGGGCGGCGGCGACCGCAATTCCATCCCGCTCTATGACTTCCCGAACCAGCGGGTGGTGCATCACTTCATCCAGGACATGCCGATCCGGGTGTCCGCGCTACGCACGCTCGGCGCCTACGCCAACGTGTTCGCGGCGGAATCCTTCATGGACGAACTGGCGCTCGCCGCCGGGGCGGATCCGGTTGCGTTCCGCCTCGCCCACATGAAGGACCCGCGCGCCCGCGCGGTGATCGAGAAGGCGGCAGAGCTTGCCGGCTGGAAGCCGGGCGCCAAAGGTGACGGCACGCGCGGCCGCGGCATCGGCTTCTCCAAGTACAAGAACCTGGCCTGCTACGTGGCGGTGGTGGCGGACATCGAGGTGGATCGCGCGAGCGGCCGCGTGCGCGTGACACACACCTATGCGGCGACCGACGCCGGGCTGGTGATCAACCCGGACGGGCTCACCGCGCAGATCGAGGGCGGCGTGATCCAGTCGGCGAGTTGGACGCTGCACGAGGAGGTGAAGTTCTCGCCGCAGGGCATCCTGTCGCGCGATTGGTCGAACTACCCGATCCTCACGATGCCGGACGTGCCCACGGTCGAGGTTGCGCTGATCAATCGCCCGGCCGAGCGTTCGCTCGGCGCCGGCGAGGGGTCGCAGGGGCCGACCGTCGCGGCAATCGCCAACGCGTTCGCGCATGCGACGGGAAAGCGAATCCGCGATCTGCCGTTCCACCCCGAGCGGGTAAAGGCTGCGCTGGGATAAGGCCGGCGCAGCTCGCGCCCGCCGGGGAGAGTTGCATGAGCGTCATCAACTGCGTCTCCTACGAGGCCGGCCACCGCCGCGGCGACGTCGATCTCGCGCAGGCGTGTGCGGCAGACACGGACGGCTGTTTCATCTGGGTCGGGCTGCACGAGCCGAACCAGGAGTTGCTGCGCACCGTGCAGCAGCGCTTCGGCCTGCATGACCTCGCAATCGAGGACGCCCTGCTGGCGCATCAGCGGCCCAAGCTCGAGATCTATGGCGACTCGATCTTCGTCGCGCTGCGCACCGCGCAACTGGTCGACCGCAAGCTTCAGTTCGGCGAGACGCACATCTTCGCCGGGCGCGGCTACGTCGTGACCGTGCGCCACGGCTCGACCACGGCCTATCGCGAGGTGCGGGCGCGCTGCGAAAACGCGCCGAAGATGCTGGCGATGGGCGAGAGCTTCGTCGTCTATTCGGTGATCGACTTCATCGTGGACAACTATTTGCCGGTCCTGCACGCGTTGGAAACCGAGGCTGACGCGCTGGAAGAGGAAGTGTTCGCCCATAAGAGCGACCAGACCGACGTCGAGCGGATTTATGAGCTCAAGCACGAGTTGCTCTTGCTGCGCCGTGCCGCACAGCCGCTGCAGGAGGTGTGCAATCGCATCATGCGGTTCGACGTGCCGCTAATCAATCACGCCATGAACGACT
>JAXDOA010000505.1:0-10138 GCA_034669125.1 Hyphomicrobiales bacterium | reverse complement strand
TGCTGGTCTATCAGGCCGCCTGGAAAGGCGACCTCGGGCAGGACATCAAGGTCGACGCGTCGATTTGCAAGGTGTACGCGACCGAAGTCGCCGGCAAGGTGGTGGACCGCTGCATCCAGATGTTCGGCGGGCTCGGCGTCGCGCGCGAGATGCCGCTCGAGCGCTGGCATCGCGAGATGCGTATCAAGCGCATCGGCGAAGGCCCGTCCGAGGTTCACCGCATGGTGGTCGCGCGCGATCTGCTCGGCGTCCAGCGCAAGAAACCTGCCGAAGCGAAGGCTTGACCCATGTCGATCGACGTCGACGTCACGGACGGCATCGCCACCATCACGATCAACCGCCCCGAGCGGATGAACGCGATGGACGCCGACCACTACAAGGGCCTCTCACAAGCCTGGATGCGCGTGCGCGACGATGCCGCGATCCGCGTCGCGATCATCACCGGCGCGGGCGAGAAGTCGTTCTCCTCCGGCGCCGACATCAAGAGCTTCCTCACCGCGCCCGCCGGCCTCGACGAGATGTGGCTGACGCAGCGCGACCAGTTGCTCAACCGCGGGCTGGAAGTGTGGAAGCCCGTCATCGCGGCAGTGAACGGATATTGCCTCGCAGGCGGCATGACGCTGCTGCTCGGCACCGATATCCGTATCGCCGCCGAGCACGCAACGTTCAACATCGCGGAAGTGAAGCGCGGCATCCTGCCGGGTAATGGCGGCACGCAGCGCATTCTCGATCAGCTTCCCTATGCGATCGGCATGGAACTGCTGCTGACCGGCGACTCGATGGATGCGCATAAGGCGCTTCACTACGGGCTGATCAACAAAGTGGTGCCAAAAGAAAAGCTGATGGACGCCGCGCGCGAGACGGCCAGGAAAATCGCCGCGAACGCCCCGCTCGCCGTGCAGGCCGCCAAGGAAATGGCGGTGCGCTCGCGCGAGATGGATCGCACCACCGGGCTGCGCTTCGAGGCCGTGATCAACCGCATGCTGCAATTCACCGAGGACGCGAAGGAAGGCCCGGCGGCCTTTGCCGAAAAACGCCCGCCCAACTTCCAGGGGCGCTGAGATGAGCGCCTCGCCCTACCCGCTCGCCGGCATCACGGTTGTGGATCTGTCCCAGATCTACAACGGCCCCTACGCGACGTTCCTGTGCGCACAGGCCGGCGCGGAGGTGATCAAGGTCGAGCCGAAGGGCGGCGAGCATTTGCGCCGGCGCGGTGTGGTCGGCGGCGCGGCGCTGCCGTTCGCGATGCTCAATGCCAACAAGCGCTCGGTCTCGCTCGACCTGAAGAACCCGCAAGGGCGCGACCTGCTGATCGAGATGGTCCGGCGCGCCGACGTGCTGGTGGAGAATTTCGCGCCCGGCGTGATGGAGCGGCTCGGCCTCGGCGTCGCGGCGATGCACAAGATCAATCCGCGCCTCGTCTATGCGCAAAGCTCCGGCTACGGCCAAGAGGGCCTCTATCGCGATTATCCCGCGATGGATCTGACCGTGCAGGCGATGTCCGGCATCATGGACATCACGGGCTTTCCCGAGCGCGAGCCCGTGAAGGCCGGACCGGCGCTGTGCGACTTCTTTGCCGGCGTGCATCTCTACGGCGGCATCGTCACCGCGCTGCTCGATCGCGAGCGCACCGGGCGCGGACGCACCGTCGAGGTCGCGATGCTCGATTCGGTCTATGCCTCGCTCGCCTCGACGCTCGGCATGAGCTTTGGCGCCGGCTGGAAAGATGCCGGGCGCACCGGCAATCGCCACGGCGGGCTCGCGGAGTCGCCTTATAATGTCTATCCGGCCAGCGACGGCCACATCGCGATCATCTGCGTCGGCGAGCAGCACTGGAAGAACCTGCTCGACGCCATGGGCCGCGCCGAGCTTGGCGCCGACCCGCGCTTCGCCAGCCTGAAGACCCGCGTCGCGCACATGGACGTCATCGACGATCTCGTGAGCGCCTTTACCCGCCAGTACAGCAAGCAGGATCTGTTCGCGCTGTTGATGAAGCATCGCGTGCCCTGCGCGCCGGTGCGCACCCTGATGGAGGTGGTGAACGACCCGCATCTGCACCAGCGCGGCATGCTGCAATGGATCGATCATCCCGAACTCGGCCGCATCGTCGTGCAGTCGAGCCCGATCCGCTTCGATGGCGCCCCGCCGCTGCCGCACGAGGCGAGCCGCAAGCTCGGTGCCGACAATGAAAGCGTCCTCGGCTGGCTCGGAAAATCCCGGGACGAAGTCGCGCGCCTCGCGAAGGAGGGCGTGATCTGATGCGCGGCAAATACGTCATCGCCGGCATCGGCCACACCAAGTTCGGCCGCCTGCCCGGGCGCGGCACGGTGTCGATGAATGTCGAGGCCTGCCGCAACGCGCTCGCCGACGCGGGAATCGAGAAATCCGCCGTCGATGCTCTGTTCGTCAAGGTGCCAACCTCGCGCTATTCCTCGATGTACGGCCAGACGCTCGCCGAGGCGATGCGCCTGCAGCCCAAGGTCGGTGGCGTGTGGGATCAGGGCGGCGCCACCAACATCAGCACGATCTCGTTCGCCTGCATGGCCATCGATGCCGGCCAGTGCGATGTCGCGATCGTGTGCCTTGCCGACGACCCGAAGACCGGCACGCGCCAGGCCTACGAGAAAGCCTGGGGCGACGACGGCGCCTATGGCTGGTTCAGCATCGCGGCCGGCTACGCCATGACGATGCAACGCCACAAGGCCGAGTATGGCACCAAGGCGGAACAGTTCGGCGAGATCGCGGTCGCAGTGCGCAATCACGGCGCCAGCAATCCGCATGCGGCGCTGCGCGTGCCGCTCACGCTCGACAAATACATGGAGTCGCCGTTCATCATCGAGCCGCTCAGGCGCGACGACATCTGCCTCGTCTCGGACGGCGCCGCGGCCGTCGTGGTGATGAGCGAAAAGCGCGCGCGCGAACTCGGCGTGAAGGCGCCGGTGAAGATCCTCGGCTTCGGCCAGGGCCAGACATCGTACGACGTTCCGCTGCGCCCGGTGCTCACCGAGACGATGGCGAAGGCATCCGCGCAGACCGCGTTCAAGATGGCCGGGCTCGCGCCGAAGGACATCGACGTCGCGCAAATCTACGACTGCTACACCATCGCGGTGATGATGACGCTGGAGGACTATGGCTTTTGCCGCAAGGGCGAAGGCGGCCAATGGGTCGAAGGCGGGCGGGTCGCGGCCGGCGGCGAATTGCCGATCAACACCTCGGGCGGGCTTCTCTCCGAGACCGGAATGCCCGGCTTGCAGCTCGTGATGGAAGGCGTGCGGCAGATGCGCGGCACCTCGGTCAATCAGGTGAAGGATGCCGAAACCTGCGTCGTGTCGAACCAGGGCGGCATCATGACCACGCACTCGACCTTGATTTTGGGGCACTGAATGGACTTTCCGCTGCCCGAACCGACGCTGCTGTCGCAGCCTTATTGGGATGCGCTCAAGAGCGGCCGGCTCACGTTCCAGCGCTGCCGGCATTGCGGGCATGCCTGGCTGCCGCCCCGCGCCGAATGTCCCGAGTGCCTCGCAAGCGAACCGGAGTGGACGACAGCCTCCGGCAAAGGCCGTGTGATTTCGTGGGTGATCTATCACCACGCCTATCACGAGGCGTTCAAGGACAAGCTTCCCTACAACGTCGCGCTGGTGGAACTCGACGAAGGCCCGCGCCTCATTACCAACATCGTCAATCCCGACGCCGGCATCGCCGCCGAGAAACCCGTAAAGCTGAAAATCGAAGACGAGCACGGCGTCGCGCTCGCGCGTTTTGCGCTGACATGAGCAGGATCGTCATCGTCACCGGAGGAAGCCGCGGCATCGGCGCCGCGACCGCGCGGCTGCTCGGGCGCGAGAAGGTGTCCGTCGTGGTCAACTACCGCAACGCGCGCGGTGAAGCCGATGCCGTCGTGCATGACATCAAGACGTCGGGCGGTGACGCCGTTGCGGTGCAGGGCGATGTCGGCAACGAGGACGACGTGCTGCGCCTGTTCACCGAGACGGACACGCGCTTCGGCCCGCTCACCGGCCTCGTCAATAACGCCGGCATCACGGGCGGCGCCAAGCGGCGCATCGAGGCGCTGACGTTTGCAGGCATCATGGAGACGATGCGCGTCAATGTCGCCGGACAACTGCTGTGCGCGCGCGAAGCCGTGAAACGCATGTCGACGCGCAACGGTGGCAAAGGCGGGGCGATCGTGAACGTCTCATCGCTCGGCGCGCTCACTGGGTCGCCTGGCGCCTTTATCGATTATGCGGCCTCGAAGGGCGCGCTCGACACCGCAACGCTGGGGCTCGCCGCGGAGACCGTCGGCAGCGGCATCCGCGTCAATGCGGTGCGGCCGGGCTTGATCGATACCGACATCCACAACGATCTGGGCATTCCGGATCGCGTCGCGCGCTTCGGCCCGAAAATGCCGATTGGCCGCGCCGGCACGCCGGAGGAAGTCGCCGAGGCGATCGTGTGGCTGCTCTCCGACAAGGCGTCCTACGTCACCGGCGAGTTCATCAATGTGACCGGTGGCGCTCGCTAACGGTCAGGCGATCCCGAGCGCCGCCTTGGTCTTCAGCGCGGGATGATCGTCCGGCACTTCGATCAGCATGGCGAGGACCACGGCGCTGCGCGTCTTGCCATGCGTGTCGAGGTTGAGGCTGTCGTTGACGCCGCCCTGCAGGGTCTCTTCCAGCACAAAGTTGAATGCGCCGAGATTCGGCAGTTCGTAGCGCGTGACATTGCCGCGCACGAGCTTGCCGAAATGCTTGCGCACGGCGCCGGCCGTGACTTGCTTCTCGACAAGTGCATAGTCCTCCGCGCGATACGGGATCAGCGACATGGTCTGCGAGTCGCCCTTGTCGCCGGTGCGGCTGTGCGCCACGTAGAACAGCTCGATCTTCGCCACGCTCACTCCTCCACGAACGCCCAGCGCGGCGTGACCTTCTCGCGCGGCACGAACGTCGTGTAGGTGCGAATGGTCGGGCGGCTCGCGATGCGCACGCCGCCGCCGCCCGCCGGGCCGTTCACATAGAGGGATTCGACCTCGGTGATGAGCTTGTCAGCGGCCGCCTGATCCGGCACCCGCGCGGCGACACGCAGGCGTATATCGCGCACCGGCTGCACGCTCTCGCCCGGCCACGCACTGCTTACGCCGATCAGGTCGCACTGGATCGTCTGGTTGCCGAGCATCGGATCGCGCGCCGCGCGTTTTTTGATGATGTCGGCGGCAAGCCGCGCACGGCCTTCGCAATTGATGCCCGCATACGAAATCTCGATCTCGGCGAGCACGCCGCTGTCGACGCCGATCAGCACCTTCAGCGTATCCGGCCGCTTGTGCCCGCGCGCGCCGGTGAGGCGCACTTCATTCTCGCCGGACTCCGCAAGATCAAGCCCGGTTACGTCGAGCGCGATGTCAGGCGTCAGATACGCGGCCGGATCGTGCATCTCGTAGAGGATCTGCTCGGTGATGGTGTGGCGGTCGATGCGCCCGCCGCTACCCGGCGGCTTGGTGACGGTGATCGAGCGGTCGTCGCGGATCTCCGCGATCGGGAAGCCGATGCGGTCCACATCCGGCACGTCCTTGAGGCCCGGCTCGGCGAAATAGCCGCCGGTCGCCTGCCCGCCGCATTCCAGCAGATGGCCGGCAAGAACGCCGCACGCCATCGCGTCGTTGTCGTCCGGCTGCCAGCCGAGCGTCGCCATAGTGGGCCCGAGCGCGAGCGCCGAGTCGGTCACGCGCCCGGTCACGATCACGTCGGCGCCCGCCGCGTAAGCGGCCGCGATCGCGTCCGCACCGAGATACGCGTTGGTGCAGATGATGTCGGTGCCGAGCCGCGACACCGGCTCGTGCGTTTCCACCAGCACCGGGTCGCTCGCGCGCACGAGGTCCGTCACGTCGTCCCCGGTCACCGCCGCGACCTTGAGCTTGATACCCTTCTCGCGCGCGAGCCGCGCGATCATGCGCGCGCACGCTTCGGGCGCAGCACCGCCCGCATTGGTGACAAACTTCGTGCCGCGTTTCGCCATCGCGGGCAGCAGCACGTCGAGCCGCCCCGCGAGACTGTCCCAATAGCCGCTGCCGCCTTTGCGCTTCGCCACTTGCAGCAGCGCGAGCGTGCGCTCGGCCAGTGTTTCGAGCATCAGAACGTCGATGTCGCCGCGCTCCACCAGTTCGACCGCCGCATCGAGGCGATCGTTCGAGAATCCCGATCCGCCGCCGATGCGGATCGCGCCGGGTTTGCGCTGCTTCATGTCAGCTTCCCTTGAACTTGGCCGGGCGCTTGGCGTGGAACGCTTCGACGCCTTCCTTGAAATCGTCGGACTGGCGCAGCCGGCTGTAGCAATGGCCTTCCAGCTCGATCGCGATCGAGAGTGTCGAGTCCTCGGTGTCGTTGAGGAGCTTTTTCGCGGTGCGCTGCGCCAGCGGTGAGAACGTGCGCAGTTCATCGACCAGCGCGTCGGTTGCTTTCTCAAGCTGGGCGTCCGGCACGCATTCGGTCGCGATGCCCCATTCGTAAGCCTGCCGGCCGGGGATGCGCTTGGAGCGCATCACGATGTCCTTGGTACGGGTGATGCCGATGATCTTCTGCAGCCGCGCCGAGCCGCCCGAGCCGGGGATCTGGCCGAGCCGCTGCTCGGGCAGCGCATAGAAGCAGGTCTCCGACACGATGCGGAAGTCGCCGGCCAGCGATAGTTCGAACCCGACGCCGAAGGCGAAGCCACGGTTCGCGACGATCACCGGCTTGGAACAGCGCGCCGGCGCCGCGATGTTCCAGGCGAGCTTCGAGACCGTCTCGGGCGTCGCCTCCATGAAGCCCTTGATGTTGCCGCCGGAGGAGAAATGCTCGCCCACAGCACGCACCACGATGACGCGTACACGCGCATCATCGTCGAGCGCCTCGAACACGAGGCGAAGCTGGTCGCGCTGCGGCATCGACACGATATTGAACGGCGGCCGGTCGAGGATGACGTCGGCCCGCTCGCGCGTGGCATCGATCTCGACGCGGAAGCCGTCAAGCGTCGCGAGACGCGGATCGGTGAAAGTGGTCATGCGGCGGTTCCCTTTTCGATCTCGTACTCCCCCGCCACCAGCTTGCGGCGCAACAGCTTGCCGACCGGCGATTTCGGGATCGCCGCGATGAAGACATAACGGCGCGGGCGTTTGAAGTTCGCAAGGCCGGAGGTGCGGCAGAACTGGTCGAGGTCGCTCTCGCTCACGGCGGCGCGCCGCTTCACGAACGCCGCGACGATCCTGCCCCAGCGCTCGTCGGCAAGCCCGGCCACCGCGACTTCCGACACCGCTGGATGCAGCGACAGGCAGCTCTCGATCTCGACCGGCGAGACGTTCTCGCCGCCGGTGATGATCATGTCGTCGACGCGGCCGGTGACGAACAGGTCGCCGTCGGCGTCGAAATATCCGGTATCGCCGGTGAAGTACCAGTTCTGGCGCAGCGCCGTGGCATTCGCATCGGGACGTTGCCAGTAGCCCTCGAACGCCTCGTCGCTGGCAAGGTGCGCGATGATCTCGCCCTCTTCGCCGGCGGACGCAAGCGCGTCCGCTGAAGTTGCGCCGAGCTTCACGACGCGGATCATCTGGTTGATGCCGGCGCGGCCGGCCGAGCCGGGCTTTTTCGGCGCGTTCTGATCGATGGTGAAGGTGTAAATCTCCGACGAGCCGTAATGATTGACGAACAGGTCGGGCTTGAACGCGGCGGTGAGCGCCTTCAACAACCCGTCCGTCATCGAGGCGCCGGCGAAGCCGAGCTTGCGCACTGACGACACATCGGTCTGCGCAAAGCGCTCCTGATGCAAGAGATCGTGATAGAGCGTCGGCACCAGATAGAGATTGGTGATCTTCTCCGCTTCGATCAACTCGAGCGCGCGGGCCGCATCGAAGCGCGGCTGGCACACGAACGTGCCGCCGATCAGCGACATGGCGAGCAACGAGCGGACCCCCATGGTGTGATAGAGCGGCATCACGCCGAGCGTGACTTCGCCCGCGCGGTACATGTTCTGCGCCACATGCGCGAGCGCGGCGGCGCGTTCGGCGCGCTGGCGGCGCGGCACGCCTTTCGGCTTGGCTGTGGTGCCGGACGTGTACAGCATGACGGACCACGCTTCGGCATCGGCGCGCGGCTGCGCATCGGGCGCCCTGAGCTTGAGCCATTCGGCAAAATCGTTGACGCTCATGCCCGGACATCCCGCCTGGCACCCTTGTGCAACTCCAGCAGACACGTCCTCATAAATCAGCGCCTTCGCGCCGGAATCCTTGCAAAAGAAATCGAGGTCATCGGCCGTCGCGCGCCAGTTCACCGGCGTGATGACGATCCCGGCAAACTGGCAGGCCCAATGCAACGTCGCGGCTTCCCAGCGGTTGGTCAGCGCGGTGACAACCTGATCGCCCGGGTTCAGTCCGAGCATGTCGAGACCCACGGCCACGGAGGAAATACGCCGGTACCACTCCTTATATGTGAGCCGCACCGCGCCATCGACGATCGCGAGCGTATCCGGATCGCGCGCGACGCTCGCCAGAAAACTGGTGCCGAGATCGAACATCAGCCGAGCATCTCCCGCAGCCTGTAGCGGATGATCTTGCCCGATCCGGTGCGCGGAATCGACTCGATCAGGTGCACGGCGTGCGGGATCTTGTAGGCGGAGAGCTGCGCGCGGCAATGCGCCAGCAGCGCGGCGGTCTCGATCGCATGCCCTTTGCGCGCAACCACGAACAGCGCCGGCACTTCGCCGAGCGAGTCGTGCGGCACGCCGACCACCGCGCAATCGAGCACCGCCGGATACGTATTCACCGCTTCCTCGATCTCGGCCGGCGCGATGTTCTGCCCGCCGCGGATGATCAGCTCCTTCAGCCGCCCCGTGATGGTGAGGAAGCCGTTCGCGTCGCTCTTCGCAAGATCGCCGGTGTGGTACCAGCCGTCACGCAATGCTTTCGCGGTCTCCTCCGGCTTGTTGTGATAACCGGGCATGACATTCGGGCCGCGCACGATCAGTTCGCCCTCCTGCCCCACCGCGACATCGCGCGCGTGCACCGCGTCGACGATGCGCACCGAAAGCCCCGGCACCGGGAATCCGCACGAACCCAGCACACGCGAGCCGGTCGGCCAGTTCATGGTCACCATCGTGGAGGTTTCGGTGATGCCGTAGCCGTCGAGCAGCGGCACGCCGAAGCGCTCCTCGAATTCGCGGTTGAGCGTCGCCGGCATGATGGCGCCGGCCGAGATGCAAAGGCGCAGGTTGGGAAACCCGATGCCTTTCTCGTCGCGCGTCGCCTGCAGCAGGTAGTGAAACATGGTCGGCACGCCGGGAAAAACCGTGAACTCTCCGGTTTGCAGCAGCCGCACCGCCTCGCTCACGGAGAATTTCTCCAAAATGTATTCGCTCGCGCCGGTCGCGAGCACGCCCAGCACCGACAGGTTCAGCGCGTACGAATGAAACAGCGGCAACGGCGACAGCACCGTGTCGCGCTCGCTCAACTGCGCGATCGGCGCCCAGCAGGCCGCCACGATCCACAGCATCCCGTGCACGGTGAGCAGCACACCCTTGGCGCGGCCGGTGGTGCCGGAGGTGTAGAGGATGAACGCGGGTGAGTGGATGTCGTCGGGATCGCACGGGGCGGATTTCGGCTTGGTCGAGGCCAGCGTTTCGTAATCCGGGCCCGCGCCGCCGATGAGGATCACGGTCGCGAGCCCCGGCGCGTTCGCCTTCAGTTTCGCGACCAGATCGGCGCGCTCCGCCGTGGTGACGATGGCGCGGCAATTTGCATCCGCCAGCCGGTAGGCGATCTCCGGCTCGGTCGCCTCATAGGCGATCGGAACGCTGATCGCGTTCGCGCGCGCGATCGCAAAGCATGTCTCGACCCACGCGACGCCGTTCGGCAGCAGCATCGCGACCGTTTCGTTCGCCGCAATACCCAGATCGGCGAGGTGGCCGGCGAGATTTGCCGTCCGCTCGCGCAGCGCCGCGTAAGAGACGGCGCCGTGCGCGTCGCGATAGGCGATCTTCGCCCCGCGCGCCGCCGCGTGGCGTTCGAGCAATGTGTGAATCGGTGCGATCAGGTCCGCATGCAGCATCGTTACACCATGCTGAAGCCGCCGCTGATGCTCAACGTCTGCCCGGTGATCCAGCCCGAGCGCGGCGA
>JAXDOA010000504.1:0-9887 GCA_034669125.1 Hyphomicrobiales bacterium | reverse complement strand
CGCGCGTGCCGGTGATGATCGATTCATCGAAGTTCAGGATCATCGAGGCCGGCCTGAAATGCGTGCAGGGCAAGGCGGTCGTCAACTCCATCTCGATGAAGGAGGGCGAGGAGGAGTTCATCAAGCACGCGAAGGTCGTGCGCCGCCACGGCGCGGCGGTCGTCGTCATGGCGTTCGACGAGAAGGGCCAGGCCGACACGTTCGCACGCAAGACCGAGATTTGCGCGCGCGCCTACAAGATCCTGACCGAACAGATCGGCTTCCCGCCGGAAGACATCATCTTCGATCCGAACATCTTCGCGATCGCGACCGGCATCGAGGAGCACAACAACTACGGTGTCGACTTCATCGAGGCGACGCGCTGGATCAGGCAGAACCTGCCCGGCGTGCACGTCTCGGGCGGCGTGTCGAACCTGTCGTTCTCGTTCCGCGGCAACGAGCCCGTGCGCGAGGCGATGCACTCGGTGTTCCTCTATCACGCCATCAAGGCCGGCATGGACATGGGCATTGTCAATGCCGGCCAGATGGCGGTGTATGATGATCTGAATCCGGAGCTGCGCGAAGCGTGCGAGGATGTCGTCCTCAACAAGCGCGAGGATGCCTCCGAGCGGATGCTCAGCGTTGCACAGCGCTTCCAGGGCAAAGGCAAGGAAGCCAAAGAGGTCGATCTCGCGTGGCGCGAGTGGCCGGTCGGCAAGCGGCTGAGCCATGCGCTGGTGCACGGCATCACGGATTTCATCGCGGACGATACCGAGGAAGCGCGGCTTGCAGCGTCCCGCGCGCTCGACGTGATCGAAGGCCCGCTGATGGCGGGCATGAACGTGGTCGGCGACCTGTTCGGCTCGGGCAAGATGTTCCTGCCGCAGGTGGTGAAGTCCGCGCGCGTGATGAAGCAGGCGGTCGCGTATCTGTTGCCTCACATGGAGCAGGAGAAGGCCGCGAGCGGCGCGAGCCAGGCGAAGTCCGCCGGCAAGATCGTGATGGCGACCGTGAAGGGGGATGTGCACGACATCGGCAAGAACATCGTCGGCGTCGTGCTCCAGTGCAACAACTACGAGGTGATCGATCTCGGCGTGATGGTGCCGGTGACCAAGATCCTCGAAACCGCCAAGGCCGAGAAAGCCGATATCATCGGACTGTCGGGGCTGATCACGCCGTCGCTCGACGAGATGTGCCATGTGGCGGCGGAGATGGAGCGCGAAGGTTTCGCGCTGCCGCTGCTGATCGGCGGCGCGACCACCAGCCGCGTGCATACCGCGGTGAAGATCCATCCGAACTACCGGCGCGGGCAGACGGTGTATGTCACCGATGCGAGCCGCGCGGTCGGCGTGGTGTCGCATCTGATGTCGAAGCAGCTCTCCGGCGCCTATGTCAGCGACGTGCGCGACGAATACGCCAGGATCGCCGCCGCGCATGCCCGCGCCGAGGACAACAAGCGGCGGCTGTCGCTCAAGGATGCGCGCAAGAATGCGCTCAAGCTGGATTGGGCAAATTACACGCCGGCGAAGCCGAGCTTCATCGGATCCCGCGTGTTCGCGGACTATTCCATCGCCGAGCTGATCGATTACATCGACTGGTCGCCGTTCTTCTCGACCTGGGAGTTGACCGGCAAATTCCCCGCGATTCTCAACGACGAGAAGTTCGGCGAGGCCGCGCGCCCGCTCTATGAGGATGCGCGCGCAATGCTCAAAAAGATCGTCGACGAGAACTGGTTCAAGGCCGCGGCGATCGTCGGCTTCTGGCCGGCGAATTCGGACCGCGACGACATCGTGCTCGGTGACGGCGAGGTGCTGCACACCTTGCGCCAGCAACTCGCGCGGCGCGAAGGCCGCCACAACGTGGCGCTTGCCGACTTCATCGCACCGAAGGAGTCGGGCGTGCAGGACTACATCGGCGCGTTCGTCGTCACCGCCGGCATCGGCGAGGATGTGATCGCCGACCGCTTCAAGCACGCCAACGACGATTATTCCTCGATCATGGTCAAGGCGCTGGCGGATCGTTTGGCCGAAGCGTTCGCCGAACGTATGCATCAGCGCGTGCGCAAGGAGCTTTGGGGTTATGCGAGCGATGAAACGCTCGCGACGCGCGACCTGATCGAGGAGAAGTATCGCGGCATCCGCCCGGCGCCGGGCTATCCGGCGCAGCCGGACCACACCGAGAAGGCGACACTGTTCCGTCTCATCGACGGCGAGCGGATCGGCGTGAAGCTGACCGAAAGCTTTGCGATGTGGCCGGGCGCCTCGGTGTGCGGGCTCTATTTCGGCCACCCGGAGGCGCATTACTTCGGCGTCGGCAAGATCGAGCGCGATCAGGTCGAGGATTACGCCGAGCGCAAGGGCTGGTCGGTCGCGCAAGCCGAGCGCTGGCTCGCGCCGGTGCTCAACTACGATCCGCTCGCGGTGGCGCGCGAAGCGGCGGAATAGTGTTTTCCCTCAAAACGACGAACACCGGAAAGGCATCCCTTTCCGGTGTCCGCTCTAACTTGGCCGCCGCGATCACGCGGCGGAGCTTTTGCGGCTGGGCCTAGAACGCACCGACCACGATGGCGCCGACAAAGGCGAACGCGGCGCAGACCGCGAGCACATTGAGCACATTCAGCCTCAAGGCGATGTCCACGCGGGGCCTCCCTCGCTGTTGAACATGGGTGACAGTCTACCAAGGTCCAAGGTTAGACCGAAGCCAATAACGTGCTGCATTGCAAAGCGTTCCCGAGCCGCTGGCGCGAGAGTCAGGAATCCGATGCCAACATTCTGAAGTCTCTAGCGAAAACTTTTTTCACCGCAGCCGGAACGGCGCGCCGGGCTGGTATTCGGCGGCCTCTAGCTACGCTGCGCCAGCGCCCGCTCGGTGAACAACGCGGCCTCCAGGGCGGCGCGGTCGCGGCCGAATCGGCCGACGATCTGTACCCCGAGAGGCATCCCGGCGGTATCGCTCAGGCCCGGCACGTTGACGCAAGGCGTGCCCATCAGGGTCCAGAGCAGATTGAAGATCGCCTGTCCGGTCGCGCCGATGCCGTGCGGGGCGGCGCCCGGCGCCGCGGGCGTCAGGATCACGTCGAACTCGCCCATCAGGTCGGCGAGCGCGAGGCGCGCGCGCTTCGCAATGCGCCGCGCGTCGTCATAGGCATCGACGCTCACCGTCGCGGCCTCGTCTAGCATCGAAACGGTCTTCGGTCCGAGCAGGTCGCGTCTGTTGTCGTACTCGAACGCGTAGGAGCGCGCGGCCTCGTACAGGATCATGACCTTGTGCGCGCGCCAGGCATCTTCCAGCAGCGGCGGCAGCGTTGCTTCCTTCACGCTCGCGCCGGCGGCTTCGAGCGCGCGCGCCGTCACGTCGATCGCGTTCTGCATGTCGGCGCTCGCCTCGGCCCAGATATGCGTGCGCATCAGCGCGACGCGCGGCGCCGCGGGCGGCGCCCGGTCGACGCGCAGGTCGCGGCCCGACATGGCGGCCGTGGCGAACGCCACGTCCGCTACGCCCGCGCCATAGAGCCCGACCGTATCGAGCGACCACGCGTAGCACTTCACCCCGATGATCGGCAGGAGCTTGTAGGACGGCTTGAAGCCGGCGACGCCGCAATAGGCGGCCGGGCGGATCACCGATCCCGCCGTCTGCGACCCGGTCGCGATCGGCACCATGCCGGCCGCGACCGCGGCCGCCGAGCCGGAGGAGGAGCCGCCGGGCGTATGTTCGAGATTGTGCGGGTTGCGCGTTTTGCCGGTCTGCTGGTGGGCGAACTCGGTCGTCACCGTCTTGCCGAGCATGATGCCGCCGGCGCGCCGCAGCATACTCACCGGCGCGCAGTCGCTCGCGGGCCGATGGCCCTTGTAGGCGGCCGAGCCGTATTCGGTCGGCATGTCGTGCGTGTCGTAGATGTCCTTCAACCCGACCGGCAGCCCGCGCAGTGGGAGGCTGCGCAGGCGCTCGGCATCCCGGCGCGCGAGCGCGCGCGCCTGGTCGATGGCGAGATGCGTGAATGCGCCGACCTCATCCTCGCGCGCCGAAATCGCGGCGGCGCAAAGATCGACCACGCCTTCCGGCGTGATCTCGCCGGCCTCGACGCGGCGCGCGAGATCGAGAGCGGAGAGCAGGCGGTCGGGGCGGGAGAGCATTGTTGGGATTCCTCAGAGTGGGAGGGAGAGCCTAGCGCAATCCGATTTCTGCGTCATCGCCCGATGCCCAACGGTTCGCGTTCTCGCGGCGCGAATGCACCCGAGCTATGCGCGTTCTCTCGCGCTCCCCGAGCGAGGGGAGCGGAGCGCCGGGAAACGCGGGGCTTGCGAGGCCCCGGGGCGGTGGCGAACCGCCCCGGCACGCTTGCGAGGCGTGCCGCCTCCCTCTTGCGATCGAGGAAGGCGCGCCTCCCGGCGCTCCAGCTGCGGCTTTTTCGACCCGGGCCACGCTTTCTCATGCGGGTTTCCCCGACATGGTCAGCCAGCTCCTGGCAGGGGATCGATGTTATCCCCGGGTGGAGCTCCCGGACCGCCCGGGGACGGCTTGTGAGGCCGTCCGCGAGTGCCGCACCCTGTCCCACCTTCAAGGCACCCCTAGGAAAGCGCCCCTTATGGACAGGGTGAAAGGACTATAGGCATAGGATCGGGATGGCGTCAAGTAGGAATTTGAGCAGATTTGTCGCCTTAGCGAGATCTTCGCACGCATCGCGCTTCGCTTTGCGCCGCGTAAGCGATATCGTGGCGCCCGGGGCGACGCGCCATGAAAGTCCGTGAGGCGATCAGGCTGATTGAAGCTGACGGCTGGTTTGAAGTTGCGACCCGCGGCAGCCATCGCCAGTATAGGCATCCGGTAAAGTTGGGCCGCGTGACGATCGCTGGTAAGCCGTCGGACGATCTTGCGCCGGGGACATTGAACAGCATCTTGAAGCAGGCGGGCCTGAAGGGAAAAACGTGATGCGCTATGCTATTGTCATCGAGAAGGCTGAAGGGAATTATTCCGCCTACGTGCCGGACCTGCCCGGATGCATTGCGACCGGCGCCACGGTGCCGGAGGTCGAACAGGAGATGCGGGGGGCGATTCGCTTCCACATCGATGGCCTGAAGGAAGACGGGCTGCCGGTGCCGCAGCCGACCAGCATTGCGGAGTATGTGGAGACATGAGGTCGCGCTGGACGCCAGGGTAGAGATTAGCACCAGATCGCGGGCCGCCGCGCTCCGCTCCGCCCATTCCGGCTTGGACGAAGGACTGAGGCTTCGGCGGAGTTCCCGAAGGGGCGGAACCATAGTGCCCGCTGCGCGATTGCCTGTCCGAGTTCTCATCACCCGGCAGGAATCCGATGGCCAGCACCGCACAGCGCACCAACAGCACCACCGACTACGAAGCCGCACTCGACGAGATCGCCGAGCGCGGCGCCGCCGCGATCAGGAACACCAAGGCTCGCGTTGAAGGCGTCGTGAGCGACGTCGCCGACAAGGGCGAGGAGGCGCTGAACAGCGCGCGCGAGGTGCGCGATACGGTCGCGGACACGATATTGCGATCCGTACGCACACGGCCTTACACGACGCTCGCGATCGCTGGCTTCATCGGTTTTCTCTACGGCGCGATGCGCCGCCGCTGAGCCCTACCGCTTCGGCAGCCGCTCGAAGGCGGGAAGGCCGTCGGGAATGTGATGGAACGGCTGCTTGTCGATCGTATAGATCGCCATCTTCGGTGAGCCGAACAGGCTCGGATCGTCGAGCGTGCCGACCTTGAGGATCACCGCGGGCAGCCCCGGCCGCCGCGTGAGCAGATGCGTGCCGCATTCGGCGCAGAATTCCCGCTTGACCGGGCCTTCAAGATCGCTGCGCGCGAATTGCTTCGGCGCGCCTTTGGTGTAGGTGAAGCCCTCCGGCGGCATCAGCAGGAACATGTTGGGGCCGCCGCCTGAGATGTATTGGCATTCGCGGCAATGGCACTGCGCCTTCAGCGTCGGCTCGCCAACGGCTTCGTAGCGCACCTTGCCGCAATAGCATCCGCCTTCCAGTTTCATCGCGCGCTCCCTGTCGCTCAACCGCCTTCCGGCGCCACCGCCAAGCGTATAGTCTTGCGGCGTCCGCGGGCAACGTGCGCCAAGCACGCCTGCGTTTGGTTGCGCCGCCGGCGCGACAACAGGGAGAAACGAAATGCGCTCGATCTTTTTCACGTCGTTGCTGCTGGGGGCTTCAATCGTCGCAGGCCCGGCGCTTGCCGAAATGGCCGCCGCCCCGCCGCCACCGCCGCCCTACGGTGAGCAGATCAACATCGAGCAGGCCAAACTGGCGGCCGCGAAGGCCATCGAGGAGGCCAAGAAGATCAACACCTTCATGGCGATCGCCGTGGTCAGCCCGTCGGGCGATCTCGTCTATTTCGAAAAGATGGACAACACGCAATACGCCTCGGTCAACATCGCGATCCACAAGGCGCGCGCGGCCGCGCGGTTTCGCCGTCCGACCTCGAGCTTCGAGGAGCGCGTCGGCGCCGGCGGCGTCGGCCTCACGCTGCTGACGCTGGATGACGTCATCGCCTCGCCCGGCGGCAATCCGATCATTGTCGGCGGCAAGCTGATCGGCGCGATCGGCCTCTCGGGCGGGACCGGCGCCCAGGACAACCAGGCTTCGCTCGCGGGTGTTGCGGCGGTGAAATAACGGCGCGCCGCTGCGGCGGACGAATTCAACGGCCGGCATGGAACCGCGAGGGTGCGCCCGGAATTATCGGGGGGAACTCGGAGGCTTCCATGCTGGTCGAACGCAACGTCCAGGTGATGAACGTGGAAATCGTGGGCGAAGCCTACGACATCGCGGCGTATTACCTGAAGAAGACCGGCGTGATCGAGGACGTGCCGCTGATCCACGACCGGCTGCTGGAAATCATCTACGCGATGTTCAGCGCCGGCGAGCGCAACAAGCTCGTGCTGGCGAACAGGGCGATCGGCAGGCTCGAGCGCCGGCGGCAGATTCACATCAAGTGAGCGCCGCTACTTCGCGACGTTGACGTATTGGCCGTTGACCACCTTGAGGATCGCGCTTGCGCCGGCGCCGTCGCGCACTTCGTCCATCGTGATCTCGCCCGCGACGCCGGGGAAGCCTTTCAGCCCACCGAGGCATTCGCGCATCTTGTTGCGGTCGGCTTCGAGATCGGCGGGTGCGTTGGTCACGCCCGACTTCTCGATGCAGTACTTGTAGGAATAGATGATGTCGTAGGAGCGCGGGCCGGAGTAGGGCGGCTTGGCGCCGATCTTGGCGACGATCTTCTTCGCATAGGCCTGCACCTCGGGCCGCGGATCGTCGATGAACGCCGCGGTCGACATGTAGGCGCCCTCGGCCGCCTTGCCGGCGATTTCGATGAAGCCGGGCGCACCCGCACAGGCGCCGCCGATCACCGGTACGTTGAGGCCCTGCTTGGCCATCTCCTTCGCGATCGCGGCGGCGTTCTGGTAACAGGAGCCGAGCCCGATGCCTTCTGCGCCGAGCGATTTCGCCTTGGTGACCTGCGCCGAATAGTCGGTGTCCTTGGTGCGGTAGGTGAGCTTGTCGAGCACCTCGATGCCATGCTGTTTGAACAGCACGGGCAGCACGCCGTCGCCTTCGCCTTTCGACACCGCATCCTCGGCGTCATAGATGATCACGACCTTCTTCGGCTTGTATTCGGCGACCCACGCGGCGACCGTCGGCTTCAATTGCTTGTCGCTGGTGAGCGTGTTGCGAAACGCCCATTTGCTCATCGCCGAAAGGCCGGGCTTGGCCGAGCAGTAGGAGTTGATGACGGTTTTCAGCTGCCCGTCGAGCTGCGGCGCGATGATCTCGAACTCGCCGGAAAAGCACGGGCCGGAAATCGCCAGCACGCGGTCGCGCTCGACCAGGCGATTGGCCGATTTCAGCGCTTCGGCTTCCAGGGTCTGCGTGTCGTAGCAGATCAGCTCCAGCGGGATGCCGCCGACGCCGCCCTTGGCGTTGATCTCCTCCACGGCGATTTCCATCGAGGCCTTGCCGGCGACGCCCCATTCGGCGCCCTTGCCGGTGACCGGCGCGAGGCAGCCGATCTTCACGCTGCGGCCGGAAAGCTTCTGCGCCTGCGCGTCGTGCGACGCCGTGACGAGGCCGGCGAGCGCCAGCGCGCCAAGTGCTGCTGCGATCTTCATCGGATTGCCCTCCCAAGCAGAAAGACGTTCAGGTTGAACTCTCTGTTGTCTGCGTTCCCCGGATGTCGTGCCGGCAGAAATCCTAGCCTGAAAGCGGGGTGCTTGCATCCCCGGCGGGGACCTGAGCGGCGGCGCCGCCGCGCGCGGCATGCTGACCCAGATAGGTCTGTTGCACCTGAGGATCGTTGAGCAGGTTCGCGCCCGTGCCGGAGAGCACGATGCGCCCGCGCTCCATCACGTAACCGAAGTCGGCGATCTGCAGCGCCTTGCGGGCGTTCTGCTCGACCAGCAGGATGGTTTTGCCCTCGCGTTTGAGGTCGGTGAGCGTCTGCAGGATGCGGGTGACGAATTTCGGCGCGAGCCCAAGCGACGGCTCGTCGAGCAGCAACAGGCGCGGGCGGGCCACCAGTGCACGGCCGATCGCCAGCATCTGCTGCTCGCCACCCGAGAGCGTCGCGGCCAGTTGCGCGCGCCGCTCGGCGAGCGCGGGAAAACGCGCGAACACCGCGTCGATGTCGGCCTCGATCTCCTTGTCGCGGCGCACATAGGCGCCCATGCGCAGGTTATCGAGCACGGTCATGCGCTTGAGGATGGCGCGGCCCTCGGGCACGTGGCTCATGCCGAGTTGCACGATCTTGTGGGCGAGGCGGCGCACGAGGCTCTCGCCTTCGAACGCGATCGTGCCGCCGGTGGGGCGGATCAGGCCGGACACGGTTTTCAAGAGCGTCGTCTTGCCGGCGCCGTTGGCGCCGATCAGCGTGACGATCTGTCCCTGCCCGACATCGATCGAGACGTCGTGCAGCACCTCGATCTTGCCGTAACCCGCGCGCAGGCCTTTGACGCTGAGCATCGTCATTTCTCGTCCTCGCCGAGATAGGCCTCGATCACAGCGGGGTCGTCCTGGATCTCGCGCGGATTGCCGTCGGCGATGCGCGTGCCGAAATTGAGCACGGTGACGCGATCCGAGATGCCCATCACCAGTCCCATGTCGTGCTCGACCAGAATGATGGTGACGCCGCGGTCGCGGATGCGGGTGATGATCTCGTCGAGTTCTTTCGTTTCGTGCGGGTTCATGCCGGCGGCAGGCTCGTCGAGCAAGAGCAGACGCGGGCGGGTCGCGAGCGCACGCGCCATTTCGAGTTTGCGCTGATCGCCATACGGAAGGTCGGAGGCCTTGGCGTCGCGCTGATCGGCGAGGCCGAGAAACTCCAGCAGCTCCAGCGCGGTCTCGCGCATGTGGCGCTCGGCCGCCGCTTGCCCGAACGGCCGCTGCAGCACGGCCTGGCCGAGCGCCTTCCACACCGAAGAATAGAAGCGGCAGTGCTCGCCGATCATCACGGTTTCCAGCACGGTGAGGTGCGGGAACAGCCGGATGTTCTGGAACGTGCGCGCGACGCCGCGCAAAGTGCGGCGCGAGGGGCGGGGTTCGTTCAGCACGGCGCCCTCGAACACGATGCGGCCGGCATCCGCGGCCAGCACGCCGGTCACGAGATTGAAGAATGTGGTCTTGCCGGCCCCGTTCGGCCCGATCAGCGCGTGGATCGCGCCCTGCGCGACCTGCATGTTCAACTCGTTCAGCGCATGGAAGCCGCCGAAGCGTTTGGTCAGGCCTTCGATTGCGAGGCAGGTTTCAGAAATGCCGCGGCTTCCTTCGCCACGCAAAGCGGCGCAGGGCGTCGCGCGTGAGCAGGCCGTCGGGACGAACGATCATCATGACGATCAGGATGATGCCGTAGACGATCAGCCGCTTGGCGTTCTCGAAATCGAGAAACGCGTG
>JAXDOA010000503.1:0-3438 GCA_034669125.1 Hyphomicrobiales bacterium | reverse complement strand
ATCGCGAGCATTGCGAAGAAGATATCGACGCGCCAGCGTTCCGGGATCGGGTACGAACCATAGATGAAGTAGGACAAGCGGTCGTTCACGAAGGCCCAGCAGGCGCCGACCTCGGGCCGCTCCGCGGTCGGCAGGCAGGCCTCGCGATCGCTGCCGCTCCACACGGCATGGGTGATCATGAACTCGATCAGCGGCGGTACGATCCAGAGAATGAACAGGATCGTGAGGATGGTCAGCACGGTATTGACCGGGCTCGAGAACAGGCTGGCGCGCATCCAGCCGATCACGCCGGTGGTGGCGCCGGGCGCCGGCATCGCATCGACCGGTACGACACGGATATATCCGGCGTTCAGACTTGGCTTCCCGAGAATGCTGTCTTGTGTAGCGATTGTCATGACGCGCCTCACCGTTCCACGAGCGCGATGCGCGAATTGTACCAGTTCATCACCATCGAGGTGACGAGGCTGATCGAGAGATACACCGCCATCGTGATCATCACGACTTCGACCGCCTGGCCGGTCTGGTTGAGCACCGTGCCCGTGAAAATCTGCACAAGGTCCGGATAGCCGACGAACACCGCGAGCGATGAATTTTTCGTGAGGTTGAGATACTGGTTGGTCAGCGGCGGAATGATCACGCGCATAGCCTGCGGGATCACGACCAGCTTGAGCGTGGGGCCGGTGCGCAGGCCAAGCGCGCCCGCGGCTTCGGTCTGTCCCTTCGAGACCGCCATGATGCCGGCGCGCACCACCTCGGCGATGAAGGCGCCGGTGTAGAGCACGAGCCCGATCAGCAGCGCGACGAATTCAGGCAGGATTTCCATGCCGCCGCGGATGTTGAAGCGGCCCGCCACAGGATATTCGAGGACGGCGGGCATGCCGGCGATAACGAAAGCGATGAGCGGAAGCCCAACGATCAGCCCGAGCGCGACGAGTCCGATCGGCGCCTGCTGGCCCGTGCGCTCCTGACGCTTCTTCGCCCAGATGCGGAACGCGATCGCGCCGACGACGCCGACAATGAACGCACCGACCACGAGGCCGATGCCCTCCTGGAAAATCGGATACGGGGCAAAGAACCCGCGATTGTTGAGATAGACGTGGCCGAGCACCGTCCAGCTATCGCGGAGGTCGGGAAGCGCCTTGAGCACGGCGTTGTACCAGAACAGCAACTGCAGCAGCAGCGGCACGTTGCGGATCAGTTCCACGTAACCGGAAGCCAGCCTTCCGATCAGCCAGTTGCGCGACAGCCGCGCGATACCGACCAGGAAGCCGACGACGGTCGCGAGGACGATGCCGATCGCGGCGACCAGCAGCGTGTTGAGCAGGCCGACCCAGAAAGCGCGGCCGTAGGTGCCGCTTTGAGCGGTGTACTCGATCAGCGTCTGGCTGATGTCGAAGCCGGCGGTCTGATTCCAGAAACCAAAGCCGGAGGCGATCTTCGCGCGCGCCAGATTGTCGGCCGCGTTGCGCACCGCCGAATAGGCGAGGAAAACGATGACGGCGCAAAGAACAACCTGGTAGGCGATGCTGCGGACCTTGGGATCATAGATCAGTGCGACTTTCGGCGGTCCGCCCTGTTGCGCAATGCTCATCCGATTCCCCAAAACGCCCAACCGGCGTTCGCCCACTTTGGCCTAATCATTTCATCCTAGGTTTTCACCACATGCAAGCGCCCTGCCAAAAAAGGCCGGGTGGTATGCCACCCGGCCTCAGCTTTTCAACCGGCAATCCGTTCAGCGGATCGGCGGCGCGTATTGCAGGCCGCCTTTGCTCCACAGGCCGTTGACGCCGCGCGCGATCTTGAGCGGCGAGCCCTGCCCGACGTTCTTCTCGAACACCTCGCCGTAGTTTCCGACGTGCTTGACGATGCGATAGGCCCAATCTTTCGTCAGGCCGAGCTGCTCGCCATAATTGCCTTCGCTGCCGAGCAGGCGCTTCACGTCCGGGTTGGCGGATTTCGCCTGCTCGTCGACGTTCGCCTTGGTGACGCCGAGCTCTTCGGCAGTCAGCATCGCGTAGTGGGTCCACTTGACGATGTCGAACCACTGGTCGTCGCCATGACGGACGGAGGGTCCGAGCGGCTCTTTCGAGATGATCTCGGGCAGCACGATGTGGTCGTCCGACTTTGCGAGCCGCAGACGCTCGGCATAAAGGCCGGAGGCGTCGGTGGTGAACGCATCGCAACGGCCGGAGTCATAGGCCTTGATCGCCTCGTCGGCGCTCGCGAACGTGACGGTCTTGAGCTTCATCTTGTTGGCGCGGAAATAGTCCGCGAGGTTGAGCTCGGTGGTGGTGCCCTGCTGCACGCAGACCGCCGCGTCGTTGAGTTCCAGCGCCGAATTGACCTTCAGCGCCTTGCGCACCAGGAAGCCCTGGCCGTCATAGTAATTGATGGCGGTGAAGTTGAGGCCGAGCGAGGTGTCGCGCGACGAGGTCCAGGTGGTGTTGCGGGCGAGCACATCGACATCGCCCGACTGCAAGGCGGTGAAGCGGTCCTTCGCGGTGAGCGCGACGAACTTCACCTTGGTGGGATCGTTGAAGATCGCCGCGGCGAGCGCGCGGCAGAAATCGACGTCGAGACCGGTCCAGTTGCCTTGCGCGTCGGGCAGGCCGAAGCCGCCGAGCGTGCCGTTGGCCCCGCAGTTGACCATGCCGCGTGACTTGATGGCATTGAGCGACTGGGCCGATGCCGCCGTGGCGGTACAGGCAATGGCCGCCGCGAGGGCGAGCGTGGTGACGGCGCGTTTCATGACAGAATGTTCTCCAGGCTAGAGGGTGATTGGTAATTTCTGGGGCAGCCGTCGTGAGGCACCGGCCGAAACGGGCCGGATACGCCTGTCGCGCGACGGTCGCGCGTCTTTGCGAGGCGTCATCATGACCGCACGAACTCCCACGCAACCCCCGAATGCCGCATCTCAGAACTATCGACCAATAAGGTCAAGGGGTTGACGATTGGGCCCGTTGACGCAGTAAATGCCGCCCCTGCAAGGAACTAGCACAGATGAACCGGATACCCGACAACGGAAATGGCAGCGGCGGCAGTAGTTCGCCCAAGCCGCAGCAGCCGGCCACCCGGCTCGTCACCGCCGGCCGCGTGCCGAGCGAGCAGTACGGCTTTGTAAACACGCCGATTTATCGCGGCTCGACGGTCCTCTATCCAACTGTCGAGAAGTTCCTCAAGCGCGACGCGCGCTACACCTACGGCACCAAGGGTACGCCGACCACCAATTCGCTCGAGGTCGCCTGGACCGAACTGTGCGGTGCCGCGGGGACTGTGCTGGTGCCGTCCGGGCTCGCGGCGATTTCCGTCGCGCTGCTGTCGTGCCTCAAGGCCGGCGATCATCTGCTGGTTCCGGACTCGGTTTATCGTCCGACGCGGAATTTCTGCGACAGCGTGCTCAAGCGCTTTGGCGTGGAGACGGCTTATTACGATCCGCTG
>JAXDOA010000502.1:0-5397 GCA_034669125.1 Hyphomicrobiales bacterium | reverse complement strand
CGGCCGCAATCAGGAAACGCTGGCCCGGCTGCGCCCCAGCGACACGCGCGACTGCAACGGCTGCCATGACCGTTCGAGCTTCGAGTACAGCCTTAAGGGCCGCGCCATGTTCCGCGGGCTCGACCTGACCGGCCTGCGCAACACGCAATCGTCGGCGATGACCTGGGACTTCTTCAAGCGGATGCGCGACCACACCAAGATGAAGCTCCTGGCTAAGGGCATCCTGGCCTGGGAGGACGCCGCGATGGCCGCCGATGCCGGCCTCGACGGCATCATCGTGTCCAACCACGGCGCGCGCTCGGAGGATTCCGGACGCGCGACCATCGACGCCCTGCCCGAGATCGTCGAAGCGGTGCGCGGCCGCATGCCGATCCTGGTCGACTCCGGCTTCCGCCGCGGTACCGACATCGTCAAGGCGCTGTGCCTCGGCGCGACTGCGGTCTGCATCGGGCGGCCCTATATCTGGGGCCTCGGCGCCTTCGGCCAGCCGGGCGTCGAGCGCGTGCTGGAGCTGTTGCGCGTCGAGCTCTACGGCGCCATGCAACAGGTCGGCGCGCCGACCGTCCGGCATCTCGTGCCGACCATGGTCCGCCGCACCACGTGACCCTCGGAAATGACAATGCCGTGCTGATTGCCCTGCTCACCGATATCCACGGCAACCGCGAGGCGTTCGAAGCGTGTCTCACGCATGCGCAGCGACACCCGATCGATCGCTACGTCTTCCTCGGCGACTTTGTCGGTTACGGCGCCGATCCGGGCTTTGTCGTCGATACGGTGAAGGATTTCGCCGCGCGCGGCGCCCTCGCGCTGCTCGGCAATCACGACTCGGCCGCGATCGGCATGCCGGAGCGGATGAACGATGAGGCGACGCGGGCCATCCAATGGACGCGCCGGCAGCTCAAGGCGGATCAGCTCGAATTCCTCGCCAGCCTGCCGCTGGAGGCCGAGGACGGCGACCGGCTCTATGTGCATGCCAGCGCGGCCGAGCCCGCCGCGTGGGATTATGTGATCGACGAGCGCTCCGCGGGGCGCAGCCTGCGGGCGACCGGTGCTGCGCTGACATTCTGCGGGCATGTGCACGTGCCCGCGCTGTTTCATGTGACTGATGCCGGAACGATCGCTGGCTTCGATCCGGACGCGGACGTCGCGATGCCGCTCGACGCGCAGCGGCGCTGGCTCGCGGTGATCGGCGCGGTCGGTCAGCCGCGCGACCGCAATCCCGCCGCCTGCTACGCGCTCTACGACGACGGCCCGCGCACGCTCACCTATGTGCGCGTGCCGTATGACGTCGAGAGCGCCGCGCGGAAGATCCGCGACGCCGGCCTGCCGCCGTTCCTTGCCGCGCGGCTGGCTGTGGGGCGTTGAGGACCGCCTGCTCCGATCAAATCAATCCGGATATTCGTCCGAACCCTGCACCCAGATGAACGATTGGAGGTCGATCATGTCGCGCGGACCCAGACCGCACATGTCCCGCTCAATTGTATTCGCGAAATCGAGCAGGCTCCGGTACGTCTCCCACGAGGGCTGCGAGCGATAAACGAAATCAAATCCATAGGCCTCGGCGGCGCGGCGCGTCACGGTAGGCTTGAGATACATGTGAACGCGCGGCTGCGCGATAAATCCCATTACCGTCAGCACCGGCCAGGTCAAAACGCGCGTCTGACGCCGCGGCAGCTCCGCAACTACGTCGCGCCAGCGGTTGAACCGCGCTTCGACAGTGCCAAGCCCATGAAGGAAATCGTATAGCCCTTGCGCGAACGCTTCCGCGCCGGCGCGCGATTTCACGGCGTCGCGTAGCGCCATTTTCTCGAACGAGAACAACAAATTCGTGCGTGACTCGATCGAAATGGCGCGCAACGCGATGTCCTGATAGTGGCCCGCGTCAAGCGAACTACGGAAGGCGCGCCGGTTGAGCGCTTCCTCCCAGCGCAGGTGCGCATTCCATTTGTAGGCGCGCTCGGAGCCAACGTAATCCGGGTCGCCAAATCCTCCCGGGAAATATTCGAGGAATTTCGCGCGGCATTTTCGGGCGCCGGGCGATAGCCCGGTTTGTTGCCTCCGGGACGAGGGGGGCCGATGCCGGCCCGCCGATCGCGTGCGCTCTTGCGATTTTGCCGATTGAGCCATGGCCGACAACCGCCGCAGCCCCTCCAAGTTCCGATTGCCCGAAAACAAGAGGGGCCACCCTTTCGGATGGCCCCGCATTGCCTAGCCGAGAATCGGCTGTCTGGCTGGAATCCGCAGGCGCGCTAGGAGCAATCCACTCCGGACGAGGCTTCGATCCAGCTTGCCGTGATCGGCGAATGACAATGAGACACTGGATCACCTCCTTTCAGTTGGTTGACGACGAGTCGAAAGCTAGGGTGCGATTGCTGATTTGGCAAGTTACGCCCGCCCAAGGTCGTTCCCGATCAGTTCCAGCACCGCCTCCGCGGTCTCGCGCGGGGCTTCCTGCGGCACGTTGTGGCCGACGCGCGGGATGGTGTGGCGCCGATAGGGGCCGGTGAAATGTTTCGCGTGGGCGGCGGAGGCCTCCGGCGCGGTCGTGCCGGCGGCCTCGCCTTGCAGCACGATCGTCGGCACGCGGATCGGCGGCTGCGCGGCAAGCTGCCGCTCGATGTCGCTGAGCGCCGGGTCGCCCGGCGCATAGCCATAGCGCACGCGATAGGAGTGGATCACGACCTCGACGAAATCTGGATTGTCGAACGAGGCCGCGCTCGCGTCGAAGGTGGCATCGTCGAAGCGCCAGTTCGGCGACCACAGCGCCCACAACAGCCTCGCGATGCCGCGGCGGTTTTGCGTCAGCCCTGCCTCCCCGCGCGGCGTGCAGAAATAATACTGATACCAGTAGCGGTGCTCCTGCTCGGCGTCGGCCGGCTTCGCCGAGCCCGCGACATCGTGCATGTTGTACCCGCCGCAGCTGACGAGCCCGCGTACGCGCTGCGGCCACAGCGCCGCAACGATGCAGGCCGCACGTCCGCCCCAGTCGTAGCCGGCGAGCACCGCGCGCTCGATGCGCAGCGCATCCATCAGGTCCTTCAGGTCGTTGCCGAGGGCCGCCTGCTCGCCCGAGCGCATCGTGTCGGCCGACAGAAACCGCGTCGGCCCGTAGCCGCGCAGATACGGCACGATCGTGCGGCACCGTTGCGCGGTAAGCTGCGGCACGACCTCGTCATAGGCGCGCGGGTCATAGGGAAAGCCGTGCATCAGCAACACCGGCGTGCCGTCCGTCGGACCGGCCTCCTCGTAGGCGATGTCGAGCACCGAGGTGCGGGCGTGTTTGATCGCGGGCATGATTTTCTCCGGACGAGCGTCTATTGTCTCACCCGCAACGCGCCGGGAGAACAGGAATGTCAGCACCGCGGCTGAAGCACTTCGGCTGGGGCCGCGAGGGCGAGGGCCTGAGCGCGGAGGAAGAGGCGTTCGTGCTCGCGCGTGCGGCGGCGCGGTTCGGCGCGAAGCTGCCGATGAGCGCGACCGCGCCGCCGCTCGACGAGATCAAGCTCGAGGCGCCGCGCGTCACAGCGCCGGCTTCGCTGCCCTTTGCGACCAGCGATCACTACGACCGCGCCGCGCACACGTTTGGCAAATCCTATCCCGACTTGGCGCGCGGGCTCGCGCGCGATTACACGAACGCGCCCGATGTCGTCGCCTATCCGCGCAACGAGAGCGAAGTCGCTGCCCTGCTCGACTGGGCCGGCGGGGCCGATGCGACCGTCACGCCATTCGGCGGCGGATCGAGCGTGTGCGGCGGTGTCGAGCCCAGGCGCAACGGCCACAAGGGCGCGGTCACGATCGACCTGCGCGCAATGGGCAAGGTGCGGGAGGTCGACAAGACCTCGCGCGCCGCGCTGATCGAGGGCGGCACCTATGGGCCGGCGCTGGAAGCACAGCTCAAACCGCACGGCCTCACGCTGCGCCATTTTCCGCAGAGCTTCGAATATTCCACGCTCGGCGGCTGGATCGCGACGCGCGGCGGCGGCCACTTCGCGACGCTCTACACCCACATTGACGATTTCGTGGAGTCGCTCCGCACCGTGACGCCGAAGGGCACGATGGAAAGCCGCCGCCTGCCCGACTCCGGCGCGGGCCCGAGCCCGGACCGCATGATGATCGGCTCGGAGGGCATTTTCGGCATCATCACGCAGGCCTGGATGCGGCTGCAGGACCGCCCGACGTTCCGCGGCGGCGGCGCGGTGCGCTTCAAGGACTTCTTCACCGCCGCGCGCGCGGTGCGCGCGATCTCGCAGGCTGGCTTGTATCCATCGAACTGCCGCATCCTCGACCCGGCCGAGGCCTATAACACCGGCGCGGCGGACGGCTCGGTCGCCATCATGGTGCTCGCCTTCGAGTCGGCCGATCATGATGTGACGCCCTGGATGAAGCGCGCGCTCGAATGCTGCGCGGATCATGGCGGCACGCCCGAGGCGGCAGGCGCCGACGCGCATCGCGAGGGCGCGGCCGGCGTGTGGCGCAATGCCTTCATCCGCATGCCCTATGCGATGGAGCGGCTGATCCTGCGCGGCGTCATCAACGACACGTTCGAAACATCGATCACCTGGGACCGCTTCGAACAATTCCACGACGCTATTCATGCGGCGACCGAGAACGCCATCAATGAGACGACCGGCCGCATCGGTCAGGTCACCTGCCGCTTCACCCACGTCTATCCCGACGGCCCCGCGCCGTACTTCACCTTCCACGCGCTCGGCGAGCCCGGAAAACTCGGCGCGCAATGGCACGCCATCAAGAGCGCGGCGCTCGATGCCGTGATCGAGGCCGGCGGCACGGTCACGCATCATCATGCGGTCGGGCGCGATCACCGCCCGTGGTATGACCGCCAGCGCCCGCCGCTGTTCGCCGAAGCGCTGCGCGCCGCCAAGAAGGCGCTCGACCCGCAAGGCCTGCTCAATCCGGGCGTATTGATCGATCCATGAGCTTCCGCGCCGATTCACCCACCGTCAAGAACGTCGTGCCGTCGCCGAACCACGACGCGCGGGACGCCCGCGTCGATATCCTGCTGCTGCACTACACCGGCATGCAGACCGCCGCGGAAGCGCTCTCGCGCCTCACCGACAAAGAGGCGAAAGTGTCCTCACACTATTTCGTCGACGAGGACGGCCGCATCGATCAGCTCGTCCCGGAAGCGCGCCGCGCCTGGCACGCGGGCGAGGCCTCGTGGAAAGGAGCGGTGGACATCAACGCGCGCTCGATCGGCATCGAGATCGTCAATCCGGGACATCAGTACGGCTATCGCGATTTCCCCGACGTACAGATCGACGCCGTGATCGCGCTTTGCCGCGATATCCTCGCGCGCCGTCACATCCGCCGCGAGCGTGTGCTCGCCCATTCCGATGTGGCGCCGACACGCAAGGACGATCCGGGAGAGAAATTTCC
>JAXDOA010000501.1:0-3257 GCA_034669125.1 Hyphomicrobiales bacterium | reverse complement strand
CGACGGACGGCCATCGACTCGCCCGGGTCGAAGTGCCGGCGCCGGAAGGAGCGGCGGACATCCCGGGCGTGATCGTGCCCCGCAAGGCGGTTTCGGAGATCCAGAAGCTCATCGAGGATCCGGCCGCCGCCATCACGGTCGAGCTGTCGGCCACCAAGATCCGCTTCACCTTCGGCGACGTGGTACTGACCTCGAAGCTGATCGACGGCACCTTCCCGGATTACGGCCGCGTCATCCCGGCCGGCAATGACAAGACGCTCATTGTCGACAAGCCGGAATTCGAGGCGGCGGTGGACCGCGTCTCGACCGTGTCGAGCGAACGCGGGCGCGCCGTGAAACTCGCGCTCTCCGGCGGCAAGCTGGTGCTCACCGTCACCAATCCCGATTCGGGCAGTGCCACGGAAGAACTCGAGGTCGAGTACGATTCCGACCCGATCGATATCGGGTTCAATTCGCGCTACCTGCTCGATATCGCGTCGCAGCTCGAAGGCGACGTCGCGGTGCTCAAACTGGCCGATCCCGGTTCGCCGACGCTGATCCAGGACAAGGATTCCGGCAACGCGCTCTACGTGCTCATGCCGATGCGGGTTTAGTATCGATTTTGTTGTTCTGGTTGGCCGCACGGCGGCGGCGGCGTTTTCGTACCGGATGGCCGGGTTTCAGGTAGCGCGCAACCGCGGTTGATTCAGGCTCGTAATCGGGAACCGGAGCCGCGAGGCCTGTGACGGCCGACGCCCAGAACTCGACCTTCTCGACCTGTTTCTGCAGGCTGTCGACCGAATCGCACAGCTGGCGTGTTAGATTTTCTTGCAAGGTCTTGTTCATAGCCTGCCTCCGGCCGTCGGCGGCTTGTGCCGCTCAGTTTGAGCCTCCCGCTCAGAATTAGTCGTCCTTACATGAAAGAAGTCGCCGGTTGCCTTATTCGTTCCACCTCCTGCGGCAGGGCGGCTGCCTGTTTTCTCACACCAGCTCAATGATTTACGGAACTCTTGCGAGCCCGCGACACAGTTCTCCCGGAACCCGATGACCGCCGCGCGCATCCGCCGCCTCACATTGTCGAAATTCCGCAGCTACCGGGCGGCAAGCATCACCGTGGACGCACAGCTTGCCGTGCTGGTCGGGGCGAACGGCGCAGGCAAGACCAACCTGATCGAGGCGATCTCGTATCTTGCGCCGGGGCGCGGCCTGCGCCGCGCGACGCTCGACGAGGTCGCGTTCACCGAGGGCGACGGATCGTGGGCGGTCGCCGCCGAACTTGAAGGCGCGCTTGGCCTTGCGACACTGGGGACCGGGATCGAGCCGCCTCCTTCCGAGGATACGACGCTGACGCGCAAGGTCCGCATCGACGGCGAAGCGGCACCGTCCGCGGCGGCGTTCGCCGATCATCTGAGCATCGTCTGGATGACGCCCGCGATGGATGGATTGTTCGGCGGACCGGCCTCCGAACGGCGGCGCTTCCTCGACCGCCTGGTGCTCGCCGTCGACGGCACGCATTCAAGCCGCGTCAATGCGCTGGAGCGCGCGTTGCGCTCGCGCAACCGGCTGCTCGAGCAACCCGCTCCCGACACGCACTGGCTCGATGCGATCGAGCACGAGACGGCCGAGGTCGCGATTGCGGTCGCGGCGGCGCGCGCCGAGACCGTGCGGCGGCTCGCGGCCGCGCTCACGCGCGATCGCGATCCGGCGTCGCCGTTTCCGTGGGCCGGTGTCGCGCTCGAAGGCTGGGTCGAGAACGCCCTGATGGAGCAGCCGGCGACCGAAGTCGAGGACCGCTACCGCACCGTGCTGCGCAATAATCGTCCGCGCGATGCCGCCGCCGGGCGCACCACCGACGGGCCGCATCTCACCGACCTCGACGTCCTGTACGGGCCGAAGGGCATTGGGGCAGCACAAGCCTCCACCGGCGAACAGAAGGCGCTGCTGATCGGGCTGGTGCTGGCGCATGCGGGCCTTGTCGCCGAAATGACCGGCTTTGCGCCGGTGCTCCTCCTCGATGAAGTGATCGCGCACCTCGATCCGGCGCGCCGGGCCGCGCTTTACGATGCACTCGCGGCACTGTCTGCCCAGGTCTGGATGACCGGCGCCGACCCCGCGCCGTTCGCGGACGTGGCGTCGCGCGCGGAAGTGTTCGCCGTGAGCCCCGGCCGCGTCTCGCCAGCACAGCGCCGCGACGCGGGCGGTTGAACCGTCTACGCGTTCGTCCGGATACCGCGATCAACGGAAGCGCGGTACAAGTTCATCGTCGTCTTCGATTTGAGTTACGATCTGAGTTTCCTGGGGGGTTCGGGTCCCGGCTGGACGAAAGTCCGGCCGGGACTTCGCTTGTCAGCGATCGCCGCGCTGCTTGCGCGGCGGACGGGCTTCGCCGCCCGGAGGCGGCATGACATTGCGCTGACAGTAGCCGCCCACACCGCTCACCGTCGCCATGCATTGCTGGTAGTTGTCGAAGCCGCAGACGATGGTCCAGGAATCGTAGCGCGCGCACCACGGCCAGTATTTGCCTTGCGCGCTGGCGTCGCCGGCGCCGAAGCTGAGCGCCGCGATGACGACCGCGAGACCTGCCAGTGTCCGCATTTTTCTTCTCCGCGTTGGCGCTCCCCCCGCAACGATAGTGCCTGCCGATTGTTCAGCCAAGGCGCGCAAGCGCAAATCCGGCCTTCAGGAGGGCGCCGCGGCGGGGTCGAAAATCGGGCTCCGCGAGAGGCGGAATCGAGGCCTTGGCGCGGCACTTCGCGGCCGTTTGCACAGAGGTAAAAAATCATTTAAAATCAATAGCCTAAGGGGCTTCACTTTGCCCTATACGATACCCATATTTCGTGTCACACCAGTTTTGCGATTCTCGCACATTTTCTAGCTTCGATTCGAAGGTCTACGCATGGCCGAAGCGGCCCGCCAGACAACAGCGCAAGCCAATGCCGCCTCCGCCGACTACGGCGCGGAATCCATCAAGGTCCTCAAGGGCCTCGATGCGGTGCGCAAGCGCCCCGGCATGTATATCGGCGACACCGACGACGGTTCGGGCCTGCATCACATGGTCTACGAAGTCGTCGACAACGCGATCGACGAGGCGCTCGCCGGCCATGCCACGCAGGTCGTGGTCACGCTCAATCCCGACGGCTCCTGCACGGTCTACGACGACGGCCGCGGCATCCCGACCGACATCCACAAGGAAGAGGGCGTGTCGGCGGCCGAAGTGATCATGACCCAGCTCCATGCGGGCGGGAAATTCGACCAGAACTCCTACAAGGTGTCGGGCG
>JAXDOA010000500.1:0-3196 GCA_034669125.1 Hyphomicrobiales bacterium | reverse complement strand
CTGAGCCGCGCTTTCTCGTCCCTTCGCGCCGAGCAGGGGCTGATCTTGCGCCGATCCTTCTACGACGAACTTGGCGGGCATCGCGCCGATGCCGCCGATCCGGGACGCGACCTGTTGCGCCGCATCGGCCGGCGCCGCCTCGCCACATTGCGCACGACCGTCACCCGATCCAGTATTTGACTCCGTCAATCAATTGCTTGACACTGTCATCTTACCGCGAAACCGGCAGGTGACGCATGATCCCGCTTGCCCCCGACCTCGAAGCGCGCATCGCCGCGGTGCGGCGCTTCTCCCGCTTCTACACGCGCCAGCTTGGCCTGCTGCAGGAAAGCCTGGTGCACACCCGCTTCTCGCTCACCGAGGCGCGCGTGCTCTATGAGTTGGCGCATCGCGACACCGTGACGGCGAGCGAACTCGCCGCCGACCTCGACCTCGACCACGGATACTTGAGCCGAATACTCCGACGTTTCGGCGAAAACGGATTGCTCGCCAAGAAGCGTGCGCCGGACGACGGCCGGCAAAGTCTGATCGCCATCACGGCAAAAGGCCGCAAGGCCTTCGCGCCGCTCAACAAAGGCTCGCACGATCAGGTTGCCGCGATGCTGGATGAGCTTGGGCCCGCCGAGCAGGCGCGCGTAGTCGGCGCGATGAACACCGTGGAGACATTGCTCGGCGCATCCTCGCAAAGCTCACCCGCCGTTCCGGCGATTATTCTGCGGCAGCATCAGCCGGGTGACATGGGCTGGGTCACCTCGGCGCACGGCGCGCTCTACGCACAGGAATACGGCTGGGACATCTCGTTCGAGGCACTCGTCGCAAAGATCACCGCCGAGTTCATCGAGAACTTCGATTCCAAGCGCGAGCGCTGCTGGATCGCCGAGCTCGACGGCGAGCGCGTCGGCTCGGTGTTCGTGGTCGCCAAGAACGACGAGGTCGCAAAGCTCCGCCTGCTGATCGTCGATCCTCGCGCCCGAGGATTGAAGCTCGGGCGGCGCCTCGTCGCGGAATGTCTGCGCTTTGCGAAAGCTGCGGGATATTCGTCCATGACGTTGTGGACGCAGAGCAATCTGACCGCGGCGCGCGCCATTTATCAGCGCGCCGGATTCAAGCTCGTGGCCGAAGAGCCGCATCACTGCTTTGGCGTCGATCTCATTGGCGAAACTTGGGACATCAAGCTTCGGGAACGGGACCTTTGAACCGCACGGCGCTCGCGGTTTGCGCGGCGGCGATCACCGGCATTCAGGTCGGCGCCGCCATCGTGGCGACGCGTTTCGTTGCAGCCGACATCTCGCCGGCCTCGCTCGCCTTCCTGCGCTATGCCATTGGGGTTGCTTGCCTTGTTCCGGCGGTCGCGATGGCGCAGCGCACCCGCTTTGCGCGCGCCGACATTCTGCCGATCGCGCTGCTCGGCATCGGCCAGTTCGGCATTCTGATCGCGCTCCTGAACTACGGCCTGCAAACCGTGCCCGCGGCGCGCGGCGCGCTGATCTTCGCCACGTTTCCGCTGCTGACGCTCGTAGTCGCGGCATTACTCGGCCATGAGCGCGTCACGACGCGAAAGATCAGCGGCATCCTCGCGACATTGCTGGGCGTGTTCCTCGCGCTCAGCGACAAGATCCTGAACGGCGCTTCCGTCCATGGCTGGTCCGAGCTCGCGGGCGAGCTTGCGATCCTCGCGAGCGCCGCGACCGGCGCGGTCTGCAGCGTGCTCTACCGGCCGTACCTTGCGCGCTACCCGACGCTCCCCGTCAGCGCCTTCGCGATGGCGGCCGCGGCCGCCGCGCTGCTCGTCCCCGCCGCGCTCGGCGATCTCTTCACAGCGCCGGCGCAGCTTTCGCTGCACGCGTGGGCCGCGATCGTGTTCATCGGGCTCTCGTCCGGCGGCGGCTATGTGCTGTGGCTGTGGGCGCTGAAAAACATCGCGGCGACGCGCGTCACCGTGTTTCTCGCGCTCTCGCCGATCACCGCGGCGGCGCTCGGCGTCGCGCTGCTCGGCGAGCCGGTGACGGCGGGGATGATGGCGGGCGTGGTGTGCGTCGCGGCGGGGCTGTGGGTGGCGGGTGGGAGAGGGTGAGGAGACGCCCCGGCAACAAGACGTACGCTGCTGGTGAGCTGGCCTACAATGCTGCCGCCACCTCAATCGAGCGAGTACTCGTACACGCCGCGTCCGTGGGTCGCCGCACGCAGCAGCCGTTGCGTGGGATGGATCTGCAGATCGAACACCGGCGCATCGGGTAGCCCATTCTCCAGCGGATGCCAGTTGAGGCCACCGTCCGCCGAGTGCCAGACGCCGATGTCGGCCCCGACATAGATGTTGTTCGGCGCGACACGGTCCACCGCAAGCGCATTGTGCTCGACGTCAAGCAGCCCGCTCACTCCCGCCGTCCCGCTGCGCTCGTGCCATTTTGCCCCGTCGTACCACCACACCCGGCGGCGGTCTCCGGCGCCGCCGAAAGCCACATAGATCGAGCGGCGATTGGCATCGGCCCAGTCCACCGCGACATCGGTGATGACGCCGTCGAGCCCGATCGGGCCGGCCGCTGCGTCGTCCAGCCGCATCACGTTCCATGTATTCCCGGCGCGATCCGCGCGGAATACGTGCCCATCGGTCGTGCCGATGAACAGCCGGTCGCGCGACGCAAATGCGAGCGCGAACACCGCATCCTGTTGACCGACGACTGGAATGGGGAGCGCCGTCGGCCAAGACGCGCCGAAGTCGGACGACAGGAAGACCGACGGCCCGGCGCCGACTGCGACCAAGTTGGCATCGGCGGGGCTCGCGGGGTTGAAGGGAACGCCGACGATGGGCTGCGTCATGGTAGGCCAATTGAAATTAGTCTCGGTCGCCCAGGCGGTCGTGGAAGTGCCGCCCATGATCGAACGAACGACCCGACCGTTGGCGAACGCCAGCACCTGTTGGGGATTGGCCCAGTTGATCAGGCAATAACCACCATCGCCGCCCCAGACATGCGACCACATGGAGCCGGCGGCCGTGCGCGCAGTGCCATTGTCCTGCAGACCGGTGAACAGGATGCTGGGATCGGTTGGATGCTGTGCGATGAAGTTGCTGCACAGACAAGCGAGCCCGTTGTTCTGGCTGTCGAACTCGCCGGTGCCACGCGGATTGCGGTTGAGGAAGACGCCGCCGTCGGTGGTGCACCACAGCTCGGTGGGCGTTCCCGGCGTGTGCACCAGC
>JAXDOA010000499.1:0-11650 GCA_034669125.1 Hyphomicrobiales bacterium | reverse complement strand
GACAACTTCGGAACCGCGATCCGCGCCACGTAGTAGACACCGACCTGCACGATCAGCGCGATCACGCCCCAGATCGTCATGTCGAGAATGCCGTCCGAATGGCCGATCGAGGCCGTGAGCGGCAATGCAAAGCCGATCATGCTCAAGCCCAGCGCAATCGCGGCGCCCGTGTTGTTGGCCTTGAGCAACGCGAACTCATCGTGAGCCGTGATCCAGGTGTAGACGAAGACGTAGGCGGCGACGAGGACGCACGCGCAGACGAAATAGACCAGAAACGCGGGCAAGCCGCTCAAGGATTGCAGAACCATTGTCTCCCCCGTCGGCGCTCAGAGCGCGGGCGCATCTTCACAGATTCGGCGGCAAGTTTAGGGCGCTAGTTGGGGGGCTGCTTGGCGAGCCGGTCGAACTGCATCAACGATTGAAGCAACGGCTCCAACTGCTTGATCGGAATCATGTTCGGACCGTCAGACGGCGCCTTATCGGGATCCTGATGCGTCTCGATGAACACGCCCGCGACGCCGACCGCGACCGCCGCGCGCGCCAGAACGGCTACGAATTCGCGCTCGCCGCCTGATGAAGCGCCCTGCCCGCCCGGCTGCTGCACCGAATGGGTCGCATCGAAGATCACCGGCGCACCGGTGCGCGCCAGGATCGGCAGCGCACGCATGTCGGACACGAGCGTGTTGTAGCCGAACGAGGCGCCGCGCTCGGTGACGAGCACGTTCGCGTTGCCGGCGCCGGTCAGCTTGGCGACCACATTCGCCATGTCCCAAGGCGCGAGGAACTGGCCTTTCTTCACATTGACGGCGCGGCCGGTTTGCGCGGCGGCAAGCAGCAGATCGGTCTGGCGGCAGAGGAACGCCGGGATCTGCAGCACGTCGACGGCTCCCGCGACACGCGCGCATTGCGCCGGCTCGTGCACATCGGTCAGCACCGGGAGGCCGGTCTTCTCGCGGATTTCCGCAAAGATCGGCAGCGCCGCGTCGAGCCCGATGCCGCGCGCACTCGTACCGCTCGTCCGGTTCGCCTTGTCGAACGATGTCTTGTAGACGAGCCCGATGCCGGCGCGCGCGGCGATTTCCTTCAGCGCCGAGGCCATCTCCAGCGCATGCGCGCGGCTTTCGAGCTGGCACGGCCCGGCGATCAGCGTGAGCGGCAACGCATTGCCGAAGCGCACGTTTCCAACGCTGACGATGGGGTTGGGGGCAGACATCGCCTGACCTTGCTTCGGCGCGGGGCCGCCGGTCAACAGCATCAAACGTGAAACGGCCCCGGGCCGTTGTGGAGGGGGCAACCCGGGACCGCTCAGTTTCACCGGGCTTCAGACGCGCCCGACAGCGCGGATCATGGCGAACGGAGTTCTCCGAAGACTGAAGGTGGTTTCGGAAAATCCGCTAATTTCCATTAACGAACGCGAAAAGATTGAGGCACGCGCCGCGCCGCCATATCGCCGGGTCCGTCGCGTTCAAATTTTCAAACCGCGAAGGAGCCGCGCTACGGCAGCAGCGAATTGATGATGCAAATGACATGCGCCGACGACGACCGCGGATCGGTATCGCCGATATGCCCCGAAGCATCGAGTGGCCAATTCTTCCGCCCCACGCTGTTGCCGACGTTGCCACCCGTCGTCAAAACGTTCCTCCCACCCAAATCGACATCGATCACGAAATCGCAATGCGATGGAAAAAACCCATGTTGGTCCTGAAAACTCGGCGCCGTATCAAAGGTCGCATTTTTTGCGGACTCCCGGCCCGCCGCAATGAGATCGCCGACTTTGGGTGTCACCAACTTGTGCCGCCTTGCGATGAACTTGGCGGTTGACGCGGGATTGGCCGCCTCGCGCAGCGCGGCGAGAATGTATTTCGAATGAAATCCGCTGAAGAGAAATGCGTTTCCGGCGCCGGCCTCACGCGCGACAAACGATATGAACGCTGCCGACCAAGGTGGATTCTTGTTCCGCGCGTCGGGGACGATCACGTTAGGATCATCCTTGTTCAGGCCGCCGAAGTTCACGTCGGTGCGGCCGTCGCGATGATTCTCGCCAAGTTTCTTCCAGTAGTCGCCGATCCGTCCGAACACCTTCTTCTGATACTCTTTGCGTTTACCGCGGTCGAACAATTCCCATTCTTCCGTACAAATGCGGGTCACTTCAGCCGGAAAAGACGGCATCGTCCGCTCCTAGTTTGCCGGTTCGAACACCAAGACTGCGCCGTGAGCCAACTCGGGTGCAACAATCAGCTTGTCCATCCGCTCTGACGCACTCCCACCGAGCGCCGCGCGAGCGGCCGCCATGTCGCCCGCCGCAAACCGCATCGCCGCAAGCCGCATGCCCCGGGCAACATCCGGCGGCTCGACCGCGTAGTGCAGCCGGAACGCCGCCGGGTCCATCACCTGGATTTCGCCGCGCGGCGTCTCGATGGTGATGC
Source organism: Hyphomicrobiales bacterium (assembly GCA_034669125.1). GTDB lineage: Bacteria > Pseudomonadota > Alphaproteobacteria > Rhizobiales > Xanthobacteraceae > PALSA-894. Next base: position 9,224 of record JAXDOA010000499.1, on the reverse strand, counting down.
CGCTCGATGTCGACTGGAGATCGCTCACCCCGGAAAATGCTTTCAGGAACACGTGGTGGTCGGCCGGATTTTCGGCGACGAAAACCACGCCGGCGACACCCGCCACGCTGTTTGCATGTTTCTGGAATGCGGGGTTCCAAAAGTTCTCCGGGTAGTGCTGCTGGCATGTGAAGAAGCCAGTGTCCGGCGCTTGCTTGTCTTCGGCGAACGCCAGCGAGAACGCGACCTTCACGGCCGTGCCATCCGGGCGCTTGCCCTCGCGCTCGAAGTCGAACACATCGAAGTCGCCGATGCCCGCCGCGCCGAACGCTGCGGCATCCGCCGCCGCGCCCTTGCCTTCCAGCACCAGCATCGAGAGCCCTTCGTGACGCGCGAGAAATCGCTGAGTGAACGCGCCGAACGACAGCGAGCGCGGCCGCGCCGGCGGAATGCGCTCCATGTCGCCGACGCTAAGCAGCTCGATGAACACGCCGGGAAACTGCACGATGCGGTTGTGCGTCCCCCACGGGTGGCGATTGCGTGCGCCGACCGTGAAGCCGAGGCGCGCGTAAGCCTCGCCCGCCGCGTCGAGATCGCGCACCGCATGGACAATGTGGTCAAGCCCGCGCGCCATCGCGGCGCGATCACTTCACCGACGAAAAGCTCGTGGGTTTCAGGAACTGGTTCGAGAACGTCTGCACCAGCGTGCCGTTCTTCTCGGTCTCGCCGCGCTTCGCAACCCACTCCGGATCGGTCGAGAACGCCGCCCATTTCGTCTCGCGCTCGGCCATCGACTCCCAGGCGAGCAGATACATCAGGTTATGGTTCGACTCGCCGACTTCCGTGGTCCAGAACCCGGCCTGACGGATGCCGTGCTTGTCGAACAGCTTGAGCGTGATGGTGTCGAAGCGCTTGATGAGGTCGGGCATCCGGCCCGGCATCGCGCGATAGCTGCGCATTTCGTAGATCATGAAAATCTCCCGCTTTCTCGTGATGGCCGCGGCTGCGGCGATAAGGGTCGCCATTTGACGCAAACGCGGCAGGTCGCACAAGCCATCCAACCCCCATGGTCGCGGGGGGGCTTCGTTCGCCCATTTCACTGAACGATCACGAACTGCGACGTAAGCTGCTTCCATCCGATCTTTGGTTGTGTTAGCATCCTGACGTATTCTTTCGGAGGTCGGTCATGCGCGGATCGCTCGTGAAAGTTTTCGGCTCCCTCGTTTTGGGAATTTTGTTTTCGGCTGCCGGACCGAAAGCGTTTGCTGGAGAATACCTCGCAGGTGCTGCGATGGCCCAAAACGCCAACAGCAAGGACTGGGGCGGCGCACTCGGAACGTCTCCAGAAATGCCGGGCTTTAAATTTGAATCGCCCGGGTCGACGACGACAGTCCACGGTTCCACCACCACGGCCCCGTCACCGCCGCCGTCCCCCCCGCCGAGGGAACCGAGGAGGGGTTCCGAGTCGACAAAGCCGAAATAGAATGAGGGGCATTGCCGTTGGAATTTCCTTTTTCTTGTTCGGTAGCGCATGCGCACAAGCCGAAACGGACGCGCGCCTGCTGAACGCCCGAGCCTATGAGTTGCGTCACCTGGTTCAGCGATGCCAGGACAGGATCGATACCGGCGAGTTGGACGAGTGCACTGTCGTTATCAGGTGGCAAAACCGCGAAGTCTCGATGGCGGAAGCCTTGGAGGTTGCGGACGAGATAGAGCCGGTTCAGGGGGAATGGGTCAAATACGGACGGTTTTCACAAGTCAACGTCGCGTGCCGGCAAATATATCGGTGCACGCCCTCGACCCAAGCGATGCACAGCAGCCAAACTCGATTGATCGTAACGCCGCCTGTATCAACATGGGGTGCATGCTCGGCAGCAGGTGGCAATCCAGAAAGCTGCAATGAATGTATCTCGCATAAGCCGAGCGAAGCTTGTTGGTGGCACCTTGAGCGATAAAACGCGGCAGATGGCGTCGCTCTGCGATATGATCGATACGCTTGGTGAGTGATGGCGACCGGGAGACTTTCCGCGTTGGACGGCTGTGAGCCTTACACCAGCCTCGACTGCGTGATCGCCGCCTCGACGAACGAGGCGAACAGCGGGTGCGGTGCGAACGGGCGCGATTTCAGCTCGGGATGAAACTGCACGCCGATGAACCACGGGTGGTCGGCGTATTCGATGATCTCGGGCAGCACGCCGTCGGGCGACATGCCGCAGAAGCGCATGCCGTGCTGCTCCAGCCTGCCCTTGTAGGCGGTATTGACCTCATAGCGGTGGCGATGGCGCTCGGAGATTTCGGTTGAGCCGTAAATCCCGGAAACCTTGCTGCCGCGATCGAGCACCGCCGGGTAGGCGCCGAGCCGCATCGTGCCGCCGAGATCGCCGTTGGCCTGGCGTTTCTCCAGCGCATTGCCCTTGAGCCATTCGGTCATCAGGCCGACCACGGGTTCCGACGTCTGCCCGAACTCGGTCGAGTTCGCCTCGTCGATGCCGGCGAGATTACGCGCCGCCTCGATCACCGCCATCTGCATGCCGAAGCAGATGCCGAAATACGGCACGTCGCGCTCGCGCGCGAACTGCGCCGCGCGGATTTTTCCCTCCGCGCCGCGCTGGCCGAATCCGCCCGGCACCAGGATGCCGTTGACGTGTTCGAGGAAGGGCGTCGGGTCTTCCTTCTCGAACACTTCCGACTCGATCCAGTCGAGGTTGACCTTCACCTTGTTGGCGATGCCGCCATGGGAGAGCGCCTCGATCAGCGATTTGTAGGCGTCCTTCATGCCGGTGTACTTGCCGACGATCGCGATCGTGACGTCGCCTTCCGGATTGCGGATGCGCTCGTTGATCAGCTTCCAGCGCGCCAGCTCGGGCGTCGCGCCCCCATCGATGCCGAAAGCCGCCAGCACCTCGTTGTCGAGCCCCTCGGCCGAATAGGCTTCCGGCACCGCGTAAATGTTGTCGACGTCGCGCGCCTCGATGACGGCGCTTTCGCGCACATTGCAGAACAGCGAGAGCTTCTTGCGCTCTTCCTTGGGGATCGGCCGGTCGGTGCGGCAGAGCAGGATGTCGGGCTGGATGCCGATCGAAAGCAGCTCTTTCACCGAATGCTGCGTCGGCTTGGTTTTCAGCTCGCCCGCGCTCGGGATGTAGGGCATCAGCGTGAGGTGGATGTAGATCGCGTGATTGCGCGGCAGTTCGTTGCCGAACTGGCGGATCGCTTCGAGGAACGGCAGGCTCTCGATGTCGCCGACCGTGCCGCCGATCTCCATCAGCACGAAATCGCAGTCCTCATTGCCGTCGCGGATGAAGTCCTTGATGGCGTTGGTGACGTGCGGGATCACCTGGATGGTGGCGCCGAGATAATCGCCGCGCCGCTCCTTGGCGAGAATGTCCTGGTAGATGCGCCCCGTGGTGATGTTGTCGCGCTTGCTCGCGGCGTTGCCGGTGAAGCGCTCGTAATGCCCGAGGTCGAGGTCGGTCTCGGCGCCGTCGTCGGTGACAAACACCTCGCCGTGCTGGTACGGCGACATCGTGCCGGGATCGACGTTGAGATACGGGTCGAGCTTGCGCAGGCGGACCTTGTAGCCGCGCGCCTGCAGCAGCGCACCGAGTGCTGCGGAGGCGAGACCCTTGCCGAGTGAGGAGACCACGCCGCCGGTGATGAAAACGTACCGCGCCATGGGGCCTAACCTCTAGCTCCCTGAATTCGATTCGACGAGTCCATAACAACCCCAAAAACCGAAGAGGCCGGGTTTGCCGGCCTCTTCTGTGGAAACTTTATCTCGACTGCGGCGCCTGCGGTTCCGCAGGCGCACCCTGCTTCAACCGGTCGAGCAGCCCGCCGGGCGCCCCTGGCGCAACTCCGCCGGGATTTGCGGGTTGCGACGTCGGAGCCGATGGCGCGGAAGGATCCTGCAGGATCGAGCGCGGCTTGCGGTCCCAGCCGGCCAGAATCGACAGGACGAGGCTGGTTGCGAAAAACGCCGCCGCAAGGATTGCGGTTGTCCGGGTCAACACGTTGGAGGTGCCGCGGCTGGTCAGGAACCCGCCTCCGCCGCCGCCCATGCCGAGCCCGCCCCCTTCGGATTTCTGCAGCAGCACGAGCCCGATCATGGCCGAAACGATCATGAGATGGATGACGATGATGACAGTCTGCATTGGCCGGTCCATGGCAAAGGGCGCGGAGACGCCGGATGCCGGTCATATGGGAGTTCGGGCGCGTCTCTACACGATCCCCTGCGGCAATTCCACCCTGCGCGCTGATCGGCGAACCCTTGCGGGCGCGCCAGCCTGGAATCCGCGCATACGTAATTATTCACCTAAGGGATTTGTACGTAGATCATCAAGCGCGGCGCGGGCAGGCCAACGCGACACCCGCGCGATCCCGGCGTAGCGGCGGAAGTCCGACAAGCCTGTAACCGCCTGATATCACGTCATTAAATTTTATCGCCCCGAGGATCACAGCGGCCGGAAGCCCGACCCGAGCCGGTGCCGTCATCCGGCCGCGCACGCGCTATGAACAGACCCTTTCGGCGGCGACGCAAACTGGCGGCACCTCGAAACAGCGCATCAATCAGCGCGGGTATCAGGTCCGGCTCGTATCCCGCATCTCCGGATGGACCACATGCTGTCGAGCCTGAGCCTCAACGTCCTTGTCGCCGACGATTCCAGGGCCGTGCACAGCGTCTTTGAAGAGATTGCGCAGCGTTCTCCGATCCCGTTCAACGTGATCGTCGCGCGGGAGGGTCGGGAATGTATGGACGTGCTCGGTCGCGGCGGCATCAATATCGCGTTCATCGACGTGAACATGCCCGAAATGAGCGGCATGGAGGCCGTGCGGCAGGCGCGCCATGTCGGCGACAAGACGTTCGTGACGCTGATGTCCGCAGACGCCAACCCGCGCCGCATGCAGCTTGCCCAGCAGCTCAAGGTGTATGATTTCCTCGCCAAGCCCTTCACGTATGACGATGTGCTAACGATCCTGAAGACCTATAGCCGCGTCACGGCGCCGTGCGCCGCGCTCGTGGTCGATGATTCCGCAACCGTACGGCGCATCATCAAAAAAGTGCTGACCGACAGCATCTTCAGGGTCGACGTGACCGAGGCCGCGGACGGCGAGACCGCGATCGATTGCTGCGACAATGGAAAATTCGATGTGGTCTTCCTCGACTGCAACATGCCGGGGCTCGGCGGCATGAATACGCTGGAGCGCCTGCTCGAACGCAACCCCGCCGTGAATGCCATCATGATCTCGGGTGAGCGCAACGAGGAACGCCGCCGCCAGGCATTGGAACGCGGCGCAACCGCCTTCCTGTACAAGCCGTTCAACGCCAGCATCATCGATCGCGAATTGCACGCCGTGTTCGGGCTGCACATGCCGCAGCTATCGCGCATCGAACCGCTGCAATTCGGGCGTCTCACCGGTCCGTCCGTCGAACCCGACGCCGCAACCTGGACGTAATCGCAAAACTAGCGATAAGCTGCAGCGATCCCGAGGAAATCGTCCGCCTTCAGGCTCGCGCCCCCGACCAGCGCGCCATCGACATTGGCGACGCCAAGCAATTCCTTGGCGTTCGAGGGTTTCACCGAGCCCCCGTAGAGGACGCGTATTTCCTCCCCAGCCGCGCCAAAGCGCGCGATCAGCCGTTCGCGAATGAACGCATGGACTTCCGCGACATCGGCCGGCGTCGGCGTCAGCCCGGTGCCGATCGCCCAGACCGGCTCGTAGGCCACGACGAGGTTCTCCGCCGTCGCGCCGTCCGGCAATGAGCCTGCAAGCTGCGCGCCGACCACGTCGAGCGTCTGGCCAGCGGTGCGCTGATCCTTGGTCTCGCCGACACACACGATGGCCGTCAGGCCGGCACGCCGGGCGGCCAGCGCCTTGGCGCGGACGTCCGCATCGCTCTCATGGTGGTAGGCGCGGCGCTCCGAATGGCCGACAATCACCGCGCTCGCGCCCGCATCGGCCAGCATTTCGGCCGAGATGTCGCCGGTGTAGGCGCCGGACGGTTCGGCGTGGCAGTCCTGCGCGCCGATCGCGACCCTGGAACCGTGTGCCGCTGCGGCAAACATCATCACCAGCGTGGCCGGCGGGCACACCAGCAAGTCGACCTTCGGCAGCGCCTGCGAGCCCTGCACGATCTTGCCGAGCTCGGCGGCCGAACCCCTGAGCCCGTTCATCTTCCAGTTCCCCGCCACCAGCGGGCGCCGCTGCGCCGTCATCGTGTTTTCGCCCCAAATTGATCTGAGCCGTTAGCAAACCACTCCCAGCGGCGCCAGAGGGGCCGCACCTTGCGCACGTTGCGGCGCAGGGCCGCCACCCTTATGATAGACGCCATGCGGGACGCGGCGGTTATGCCGGCCGATTCATCTCCCTAACCGATTAGGATTTCTATGCTTCGCGGTATACGCAAGGCTTCCAGCAATTGGCTGGGCAGAGCCGTCATGGGTGTGGTTCTCGGCCTGATTGCCGTGAGCTTCGCGATCTGGGGTATCGGCGACATCTTCCGCGGCTTCGGCCGTTCGACCGTCGCCAAGATCGGCTCGACCGAGATCACGGTCGACCAGTTCCGCCAGATCTACAACGACCGCCTGCAGCAGCTCAGCCGCCAGCTTGGCCGCCCGGTCACGCCGGACCAGGCCCGTGCGTTGCGGCTCGAACAGCAGCTTGCCGGACAGCTCGTGGCGGAAGCGGCCCTCGACCAGCGCGCGCGGCAATTGCGCCTCAATGTCTCCGACGCCGAGATCGCGCGCCAGATCACCAACGATCCGAGCTTCAAGGGAATGTCGGGCCAGTTCGACCGCGCCCGCTTCGAGCAGATCATCCGCGGCGCGGGCTATACCGAGCAGCGCTTTACCGCCGAGCAGAGGCGCCTGACGCTCCGGCGCGAAATCGCCGAAACCGTCGGCGGCGAGATGACGCTGCCGAAAACAATGGCGGATGCGCTGAACCGCTACGAAAACGAGCAGCGCGCGATCGATTACGTCGTTCTCGACCGCGCCAAGGCGGGCGATATTCCACCGCCCACGCCCGAGGCGATCGCGAAATATTTTGACGAGCGTAAGGCCGAGTTCCGCGCGCCCGAGTACCGCACGATCGTGGTGATGTCGGTTGCGCCTGCCGATCTGGCGCGGCCCGCCGATGTCAGCGATGCCGATGCGAAACGCTACTACGACATGAACCTTGCCCGGTTCGGGACGCCCGAGCGCCGCCAGGTCGAGCAGATCTCGTTTCCGACCCTCGAAGAAGCGCAAGCCGCCGCCACGCGGCTGGAGAAGTCGGAGCTCTCATTCGAGGCGCTCGCCAAGGAGCGCGGGCTGACCGAAAAGGACATCGACCTCGGGCTCGTGACCAAGGCCGGCATCATCGACAGCGCGGTCGCGGACGCGGCCTTCGCGCTTAAGCAGGATGAGGTCAGCGCGCCCGTGAAGGGCATGTTCGGCACGATGCTGGTGCATGTGGTGAAGATCGAGCCGGAAAACATCAAGCCGTTCGAGGAAGTCACCCCGGAGATCAAGCAGACATTGGCGACCGACCGCGCCAGGAGCGAACTTGCCTCGCGCCATGACAAGATTGAGGACGAGCGCGCCGGCGGCATGCGGCTCGCCGAAGTGGCGCAGAAACTCGGCCTGAAAGCGACCACCTTCGAGGCGATCGATCGTCAGGGCCGCAACCCGAACGGCGAGCAGGTCGGCGGCCTGCCGTCCGGAATCGACGTGCTCGCCGCCGCGTTCCGCTCCGACATGGGTGTCGAGAACGAGCCATTGCAAATCGCCGGCGGCGGCTACGTCTGGTTCGAGGTCGCGGGTGCCAAGCCGTCGCGCGAGCGTACGCTCGAAGAGGTCCGTGCACGCGTCGAGGAAAAATGGCAGGAGGAGCAGATCTCCGAGCGCCTCAAGGCCAAGGCGGCTGGGATCCTCGACAAGGTCAAGGCCGGCACGTCGCTCAACGATGCCGCGGCCGCCGACGGGCTGACGGTCCAGACCACGTTCGGCCTCAAGCGCGCCGGCAATGCCGGCTCGATGCCCCCGAGCGTGATCGAGGCGGTGTTCGCCACGCCCAAGGACGGGGCGGGTAGCGCGGTCGGCAAAGATGCGACGGAACGCGTGGTGTTCCACCTGACCGACATCACGGTGCCGACCTTCGATTCCGCCTCGCCGGAAGGAAAGCGAATCGAGGACACCACGCGGCGCGCGCTCACCGAGGATCTGCTGGCGCAATATGTCGCCCAACTGCAGACCGATCTCGGCGCGACCATCAACCAGGATGCGTTGCGCCGGGTGGCCTCGGGCAGCAGCAGCGACCAAAACTAGATGCAGATCGAGCCGGCGCCTGAGGCCTTCGCGGCGCGCTATGCGCGCGGCGAGCCGCAGGTGGTGTGGACGACGCTGGTCGCCGATCTCGAAACGCCGGTTTCGGCATTTCTGAAAGTGGCGGGCGGGCGCGCCAACAGCTTTCTGTTCGAATCTGTCGAGGGCGGCGCGGTGCGCGGGCGCTACTCGATCATCGGTCTCGAGCCGGACCTGATCTGGCGCGCCAATGGCACGGTCGCCGAGATCAATCGTGCGGCGCGCACAAAGCCGGATAACTTCGCACCCTGCCCCGAACCGCCGCTCACAGCGCTGCGCGCGCTGATCGCCGAAAGCCGCATCGTGCTGCCCGAGAAGCTGCCGCCGATGGCGGCTGGGCTGTTCGGCTATCTCGGCTACGACATGGTGCGGCTGATGGAGGAGTTGTCAGCCCCCAATCCCGATCCGATCGGGCTTCCGGACTCGATCATGCTGCGGCCGACCGTCGTGATCGTGTTCGATGCCGTGCAGGATTCGATCACGGTCGTGACGCCGGTGAGGCCAGAGGCTAATGTCGCGCCTGCGGCAGCCTTCACGCGCGCAACGGAACGACTCTCGGCCATCGTCGACGCGCTCGACCGGCCGCTCGACAAGGAAGCGGTGGGCGCGCCCGCCGGGCCGCTCACGGTGCCGCCGACCTCGAACACGACGCCGGCCGAATTCCACGCCATGGTGGCGCAGGCGAAGGAATACATCTGCGCCGGCGATATTTTCCAGGTCGTGCTGTCGCAACGCTTTACGGCTGCTTTCGACCTGCCGCCGTTTTCGCTCTACCGGGCGCTGCGGCGGACCAATCCGTCGCCTTACCTTTACTTTCTCGATTTCGGTGGCTTCGCGGTCGCGGGCTCCAGCCCGGAAATCCTGGTGAAGGTCGCCGGCGACAAAGTGACCATCCGCCCG
>JAXDOA010000498.1:0-2519 GCA_034669125.1 Hyphomicrobiales bacterium | reverse complement strand
CGCGGGTATTGTAGACGAGCTGCGGGTCGGCGATGCAGGTGGCGCCCGCGGGCATCGGCGGGACCAGCCGATACGCAAACCCATAATCGGGTGCATAGGCGTAACCGTATGCAATCGCGGCCGTTGTGGGCAGAAGGCCCGGACTAAGCCGCGGATAGGCGTAGTCCCGGCTCACCACTTTGCGCGAGAACAGGACGGCGCCATCGCGCGCCGGCGCCCGCACCGCAACCGTTCTGGTGACCACACGTGTGCTCACGTGTGCCGCTCTGACGGTTACACGTTCACTTCTGTCTGCCGCCCGTGCCGGCACCATCGCCGCAATAAGAAGAGCGGCCGTGAGACAAATGCGGGAAAAGCTCATAGTCACAGTCCTGTTGCTCTCGCGGTGTCGCCTGCGTCGCGCGTCCCCGCAGGAGCAATACGGGATTCCGTGGCCGCTCGCCAATAGCGGTCGCGCAGGAGCCGCTTCATCAGCTTGCCGGTTGGCGTGCGCGGCAGCTCGTCCTCGAAGTCGATGCTACGCGGACATTTGAGAGCCGACAGCTTGGAGCGGCAAAAGGTGATGAGTTCTTCCTTCGTTGCTTCATCGGCTGCAGCATCTGGCGCAAGCTGAACGACCGCCTTGACCTCCTCGCCCATCTCCACGTTCGGGACCCCGAACACCGCGACGTCGAACACCGCCGGATGAGTGATCAAAACGTTCTCCGCTTCCTGCGGATAGATGTTCACGCCGCCGGAGATGATCATGTAGGCCTTGCGGTCGGTGAGATAGAGGTAGCCTTCTTCATCGAGATAGCCGACGTCGCCGAGGGTCGACCAGCCTTCCGGTGTGTAAGCGCTCTCGGTTTTCTGCGGATCGTTGTGATAGGCAAAAGCGGGACCGCCGGAGAAATAGACGCCGCCGATTTCGCGCTGCGGCAGCGGCTGCCCGGCTTCATCGAGGATTTTGATTTCACCGACGAGCGTTCGCCCAACCGTGCCGGGATGCGCGAGCCATTCCTGCGAATTGACGATCGTGATGCCGTTGCCTTCGGTACCGCCATAATATTCGACAAGGATTGGGCCCCACCACTCGATCATCGCGGCCTTCACATCGACCGGACACGGCGCGGCGGCGTGTATTACCGATTTCAGGGAAGATATGTCGTGGCCGCGGCGTATATCTTCCGGCAATTTCAGCAGGCGCACGAACATCGTCGGCACCACCTGCGTGACCCTCACCCGATGTTTTTCGATCAGCACCAGAAATTGCTCGGGATCAAACCGTTCCATGATGATGGACGTGCCGCCGAGCGCGCCGCTCATCATGTTAAAGCGCAGCGGCGCTGCGTGGTAGAGCGGGGCAGGGGAGAGATATGTCGTCTCGGCGCTCATCCCGCACATCTTCGCGCAGAGCAGAACCAGAAGCGGGTTAATCGCGCCGAGCGGCTCGTTCTTGAACTGCGGCTTGACGCCCTTCGGCCGGCCGGTCGTGCCGGAGGAGTAAAGCATGTCGTAGCCGCAAATTTCGTCGGCGACCGGAAGTGCGGGCTGCTTGACGACGGCCGCATCCCACGAGGGCAGCGCGAGCTGGCTCTCGCCGCTTACAAAAGTCCTTACATCCCGCCCACAGAGCTCGGCGAGTGCGGCGACCCCATGCCCAGTGTTGGAGGAAAGGACGAAGACTTTGGCACCGCAGTCACGCACGATATAGGCGATCTCCGCGTCAGTAAGATACGTGCTGATGGCCGTGTAGAGGAGCCCACAGCGTTGCGCAGCCCAGCAGATTTCGAGAAAGCGGAGCGAGTTCTCGACCAGAAGCGCGACATGGTCCTGCGCCCGCAAGCCCAGCGAGCGAAAAAACTGGGCCCCCCTGTTCGAGGCCTCGTCCAGTTCGCGATAGGTGATCGCCTCACCCGAGCCGGCCATCTGGTACGCGATCTTGTCGGGATTGGTCCGCGCATGGAAGGACGGGTGCATCATGAGGATGAGTTCCGGAACGTTCTCCCGCCGCCAACGCTCTTGGCCGCCCGCGCCGATCCTGTCAGAAATAGGGGAGCGGAGGAAGCGCCGGGGAACGACAGATGGTTACTCTTGCCGAAGGCAAGCTCCTTTGGGCGCCAAGCGAGGATTTCAAACGCGCTTCGCATATGGCGCGCTACATGGACTGGCTCGCCAAGGAGCGGGGCCTTACGTTTTCCGATTATGATGCGCTCTGGCGCTGGTCGGTCGATGACCTCGAGGCCTTCTGGGAGTCGATCTGCGCTTACTTCGACATCCGCTTCCATAAGCCATACGAGCGCGTCCTCGCCTCGCGCGCCATGCCCGGCGCCCGCTGGTTTCCGGGTGCGACGCTGAACTACGCCGAGCACGTCTTCCGTAACGACACGGCGGAGAAGCCGGCGATCCTCTTTGCGAGCGAAACGCGCGCGTTGCAGGAGATAAGCTGGCGGGAACTTAAGCGGCAGGTCGCCTGTCTTGCGCAGGCACTGCGCGGCATGGGGGTGACGCCCGGTGACAAGGTCGCGGCGTATATCCCC
>JAXDOA010000497.1:0-4088 GCA_034669125.1 Hyphomicrobiales bacterium | reverse complement strand
CATCGTGACACATCGCCAGATAGTCGGCCTTCAGTGCCTTGTCGCCGACCCGGTCCGGATGCACGTAGAGCGGAAACTGCGGATCGATAACATCGTCAAAGCGGCCGCTCTGCGCGAGCGCGATGTTCGTGTGCCGTTTTGCCGTAGCCTCCGGCGTATCGGCGCGCGAGCCGGTATCGAGCAAGGCGAGCCTCGCGACGCGTCCCGGAGCCTGGCGCACGATTTCAAGCGCGATGTACCCGCCCATCGAAAGCCCCGCGAGCGCGAAACGCGGCGGCGCGGCGTCGAGGATGCGTCGCGCGATGGCCGCCATGCTGTCGTCGCGGGTGTGGTCGGCGACCGTCACCGGACCGAAGCGCCACAGCGCCGGCATCTGCGGTGCATAGAGACGCGGAGAGCAATTCAGTCCGGGAACCAGTACGAGCGGCATCGGCTCAGCCATGAGCATCCTCGAAAAGTGCGAAAAATTAAGGGTTATCTGGCGTTATTGCAGTGCAGCATATTGACTTTAGGGCACGAATGACTATGTTCCTCGGCGAACGGTCCAATTGCAAGATTCGACCGCCCTCCCCGCGCATCAATGTCATCGTTCCGTTTCCGGTGCGGTGTAGCTCCGAGGGCAGTCATTATTCGAGGTTTCATGTCCTTCGCTAATCTAGGTCTATCCGAAAAAGTTCAATCCGCAGTCGCGGCGTCCGGTTATACGACGCCGACCCCCATTCAAGAGCAGGCTATCCCCCACGTTCTCGCGCGCCGCGACGTTCTCGGCATCGCGCAGACGGGAACGGGCAAGACGGCCGCCTTCGTGCTGCCGATGATCACCATGCTGGAGCAGGGCCGCGCGCGGGCACGCATGCCGCGCACGCTCATCCTGGAGCCGACGCGCGAACTCGCCGCGCAGGTCCAGGAAGCCTTCATCAAATACGGCGCCAAGCACAAGCTCACCGTCGCGCTCATCATCGGTGGCGTGTCGTTCGACGACCAGGACGCCAAACTGATGCGCGGCGTCGATGTGCTGATCGCGACGCCCGGCCGCCTGCTCGATCATCACGAGCGCGGAAGGCTCTTGATGACCGGCGTCGAGCTGCTGGTCATCGACGAAGCCGACCGCATGCTCGACATGGGCTTCATCCCCGACATCGAGCGCATCTGCAAGCTGGTTCCGTTCACGCGCCAAACGCTGTTCTTCACCGCGACGATGCCGCCGGAAATCCAGCGCATCACCGAACAGTTCCTGCACAATCCGGTGCGGGTCGAGGTCGCAAAGCCCGCGACCACACTCGCGACGACGGCGCAATCGCTGGTCAAGACCGGCCGCGAGGCGCACGACAAGCGCGACACGCTGCGCCGCCTGATCCGCTCGGCGGAAGGCCTCACCAACGCGATCATCTTCTGCAATCGCAAACGCGAAGTCGCGACCTTGCACCGCTCGCTGGTCAGTCACGGATTTTCGGCGATCGCGTTGCACGGCGACATGGATCAGTCCGCGCGCACAGCCGCGCTCGAGCAGTTCCGCCGCGGCGAAGTCAAGCTCTTGGTCGCGTCCGACGTTGCGGCGCGCGGGCTCGACATACCGGCCGTCAGCCACGTCTTCAATTTCGATGTGCCGCATCATGCGGACGACTATGTCCACCGCATCGGCCGCACCGGCCGCGCGGGACGCACCGGCACCGCGATCACCATCGTGGCGCCAGCCGACGGCAAGGCGGTTACGGCAATCGAGCAGCTAACCGGCCAGACCATCGCCTGGGCCGGGGAGCCGGCGCCGTCTGTGGACGAGCCGCATGTGCGCGAGCGCAATGATTCTCGCCCGCCGCGCCGAGGACGCGAAGCGCCCCGCCAGGGCCATCGCCGCGAGCAGCCAGCCCGCGAACAGCCGGTCCGGGAGCATCATGTCCGCGAGCAGTCGGTGCGGCAAAACCGTCACGAGCGTCCTGCCGAGGTCGCGCGGCTTGACGAGGCACGATCGCGTCGCCCGGCGCCACGCCCTCGCGTCGAGGAGGGCGACGACTCACATTTGCCGGCGTTTCTGCTGCGCCCCGTGACGCTCAAGGCCTGAGCGACCCGCAATCGTATTTCTGATCGTTGTTTCGGTTGCCGCAAGGTTCGCGGTGACCGGGCAACTCCAATATTGACAACTTTACCGACGATACAACTACACGAAATAGTTATGGAGAGTTCACTCCCCCCAATTCGCCGCGTTTACCCCGCGTTTAGTCCTTCGCCAATAGGGTGAAAACACGGACGGCCGGGGTGGATCGCGCGCCGGGCGCGCGCGAGCGGAGTGGCAGACAAGATGGCCGGGCAGTCAGATGAATACGAGCGCACCCTGGCGTTCGCCGAAATAGCGCTCGGACAACTCAAGGCGCTGCGCCAGCCCGCCTACCCGCGCAATTACGAGGTCTGGTACGCGTACGCGACCGGCTACAATCCGTCGCTCAACCAGACCATCAACCAGACCATCACCCGCAACGGCACGCTGACCGCCGCGGAAGTCGATCAGATCTACGAGACCTATCTCTCGCCGGCCCGCCTCACCGATCGCATCGACAACGTCGGCGGTCAGATCGTCGACGAGATCGAGCAGGTCATGTCGATGATCGATGCCGCGGTCGGCTCCGCCTCGCAATATACCGAGAGCCTCGCGCACGCGACGCAGGACCTTGGTTCGGCCAAGGACCGCGACGGGTTGCGGGCGATCGTCGAGACGCTGGTGCGCGCCACGCGCGACATGGAAGAGAACAACATCCGGCTGGAGCACAGCCTGAAAGCCTCCAAGCAGGAGATCAACCAACTCCAGGTCAACCTCGAGGCCGTGCGCAACGAGAGCCTGACCGATCCGCTGACCTCGCTCGCCAACCGCAAGTATTTCGACCAGGCGCTTGAGAAAGTCATCGCTCAAAGCATCTCAAGCGGCGAACCGATGGCGCTGCTGCTGACCGACATCGATCACTTCAAGGCGTTCAACGATACGTTCGGCCACCTCACGGGCGACCAGGTGCTTCGTCTCGTCGCCATCGCGGTCAAGCAGAACGTCAAGGGCCAGGACATCGCGGCGCGCTACGGCGGCGAGGAATTTGGCATCATTCTCCCGAACACGCAGCTGCGCGCGGCGCTGACCGTTGCGGATCACGTGCGCCGCGCGGTGATGACCAAGGAACTGATGAAGCGCTCAACCGGCGAGCATCTCGGCCGCGTCACCGTTTCGATCGGCGTCGCCGCGTTGCGCAAGGACGAAACCGCGCAGTCGCTGATCGAACGCGCCGACAACTGCCTCTACGCAGCCAAGCGCTGCGGGCGAAACCGCGTCATGTGCGAGACCGACCCGGAAGTCGCCTCGGTCGCGCCTTCAAAGGTCGCTTGACCGGCTTGGCGCTTCCGCCGCTCGTTTTCTTTTTCGGTTTTGCGGCGAAGCGCAGCGCCGCCGCGTGCGCAGCCCTTGCCCAGCGTGCGAGTTCTTCCGGCTCGTCGTACAGCCGGTCCGGCATCCGCCAGTATGACGTGAGTTTGTGCTCACCGTTTTTGGTCGCGTAACTGAATGGCGCAAGCCCTTCCTGTTCGAAGGCCGGGATCGTTTCGGCATCGGCTTTGAGATAGACCACGTCCCGCGAAACAAGCCCGATCATCCGCCCGTCGACGAAGACGCCGGCGCCGCCGAACATGCGGCGCACCGACACGGGTCCGAACTCCGCGAATAATTCCCGGATTGCTTCGGCGTCCATCGCCATTCCTTTTCCCTCCCCCTGAAAGGGGGAGGGTCAGGGTGGGGGTCAAGCGATCTGAAACCCATCCCCACCCGGCGCTTCGCCGACCTCCCCTTTTCAAGGGGAGGTAAAGCAAGAACTCAGTGCGCTTCGGCGCCTGCCGGATCGGCCGCCGGTGTCAGTTGCACCGACTCGCCGCAGCCGCAGGCCGAGGTCTGGTTCGGATTGTTGAACACGAATGTCGAGGACAGCTTGTCGATCTTGAAGTCCATCTCGGTACCGAGCAGGAACATCACCGCCTTGGGATCGATCAGCAGCTTGACGCCCTTGTCCTCGACCACCTCGTCGAACTTCGCTGCTTCTGCGGCATATTCCATCGTGTAG
>JAXDOA010000496.1:0-2907 GCA_034669125.1 Hyphomicrobiales bacterium | reverse complement strand
AATCGATACGGACGCGATCACCGGTTTTCAAAATGGCAAGTCCGCCGCCAGCCGCCGCTTCCGGCGAGGCGTTCAGGATCGAGGGCGATCCCGACGTACCCGACTGCCGCCCGTCGCCGATGCACGGCAGCGAGGTGATGCCGCGTTTGATCAGCGCCGCCGGCGGCTGCATGTTCACCACCTCGCATGAGCCCGGATAGCCGATCGGCCCGGTGCCGCGCACGAACAGCATGGTGTTCTCGTCGATCTTGAGCGAGGGATCGTCGATACGGTGGTGGTAATCCTCCGGCCCGTCGAACACGACCGCCGTTCCCTCGAACGCCATCGGGTCCTTCGGATTGATCAGATACCGATTGCGGAATTCGTCCGAGATCACGCTCAGCTTCATGATCGCCGAGTCGAACAGGTTGCCCGACAGCACCTTGAAGCCTGCCTTCTCCAGCATCGGGCTGCTGTAGGTGCGGATCACGTCCGCGTCCTCGATTTTGGCGCGCTTGACGTTCTCGCCCATCGTCTTGCCGTTCACCGTGAGCGCGCCTTCGTGCAGTTTGCCCGCGCGGCGCAGCTCGTTCATCACCGCCGGCAATCCGCCCGCGCGGTAATACTCCTCGCCGAGATATTTTCCGGCCGGCTGCATGTTCACGAGCAGCGGAATGTCGAGGCCGACTTTTTCCCAGTCCTCGATCGTCAGCTTCACGCCGATGTGGCGCGCGATCGCGTTGATGTGGATCGGCGCATTGGTCGAGCCGCCGATCGCCGAGTTCGCCACGATGGTGTTCTCGAACGCCTCGCGGGTGAGAATGTCGGAGGGCTTCAGGTCCTCCCACACCATGTCGACCACGCGCAGCCCCGTCTCGTAGGCGATCTGCGCGCGCTCCTTGTAGGGCGCGGGGATCGCGGCGCAGCCCGGAAGACTCATGCCCAAAGCCTCGGCGAGCGCATTCATGGTCGAGGCGGTACCCATGGTGTTGCAGTGGCCGACCGATGGCGCCGAGGCCGCCGCGATATCGACGAACTCCTGCTGGCCGATGCGGCCGGCCGCCATTTCCTCGCGCGCCTTCCACACCGCCATACCGGAGCCGCAGCGCTCGCCCTTCCACCAGCCGTTCAGCATCGGCCCGCCGGAGAGCACGATCGCCGGAATGTTCACGGTCGCGGCCGCCATGATGCAGGCCGGCGTGGTCTTGTCGCAGCCGGTCATCAGCACGACGCCGTCGAGCGGATAGCCGTAGAGGATTTCGACGAGGCCGAGGTAGGCAAGGTTGCGGTCGAGCGCGGCGGTCGGGCGCTTGCCGGTCTCTTGAATGGGGTGCACCGGGAACTCGAACGCGATGCCGCCCGCCATGCGGATGCCTTCGCGCACGCGGCTCGCCAGTTCGAGATGATGGCGGTTGCAGGGCGAGAGGTCCGACCCGGTCTGCGCGATGCCGATGATCGGCTTGCCGGAGCGCAGTTCCTTCGGGGTGAGCCCGAAGTTCATGTAGCGCTCCAGATAGAGCGCGGTCATGCCGGGGTTTTCCGGATTGTCGAACCAGAGTTGCGAGCGCAGGTTCTTGCCGCGCGGGTGCGGCGTCTTCGGCAGCTTCTTCGTCTGCTTCTTGGTCTTCTTGGCCATGGCTTCTCCTCCCGGAAGGCGCGCCGGGCGCCACATTGGAACCGTTTGATTTCGCCGCGAGAATGCGCTCAAGTTCGGCGCCATTGCAAGGGAGCGCGCCGCCGCATGTGGGGTCAGCTATTCGCCGGCGGTATCGTCAGCTTCCTCAATTTCGGCATTCATGCGCTGATCACCGGCGTCATCGTCGAGGCAACCCGCCACATCGCAAAGCGCACCGATCATCTGCATGCCTTCATGCGCCTCGTCGCGCTGCTCACCATCACGGTGATCTGCCTGATGATCGCGCATGTGTGCGAGATCGGCGTATGGGCCGCGTATTATGACTATGCCGCCATCGCGCCCGAGGTCGCGACGCCGTTCGAGTTCGCGTTCGAGAATTACACCGCGCTCGGCTATGGCGACCCGGTTCCGCGCCCGGGCAAACGGCTGTTGGGGCCGATTACGGCGCTCAACGGTCTGCTGCTGATCGGCTGGTCGGTCGCGATCATCTTCGAGGTGATGCGCATGGCCGAGGTGCAGGTCGCCCGGCTCGATGAGAAGGACAAGAGCTGAGCATTTGATTTCGGCGGCGGAATGCGCTGAATTGCGCCGCGAACACACCTGTCATCCCGGCCAAGCGGCCGCAGGCCGCGCGAGCCGGGACCCATAACCACAATCCGTGGATATGGATTCCGGGTCTCGCCCTTCGGGCTCGCCCGGAATGACCAGAAAAGCGCAACGAGGAACCCCCATGCTTCGTACCGTCGCCAACTTCGATCGCATCGGCGAGGAGAACGCCTTCGCGGTGCTGGCGCGCGCGACCGCGCTGGCCGCGCAAGGCCGCGACATCATCAATCTCGGCATCGGTCAGCCGGACTTCCGCACGCCCGACCACATCGTCGAAGCCGCCATCAAGGCGCTGCGCGACGGCCATCACGGCTATACGCCGGCGACCGGCATCCTCCCCTTGCGCGAAGCGGTCGCCGCCGACCTGCACAAGCGCTTCAAGGTCACGGTGTCGCCGGACGAAGTGATGATCATGCCGGGCGGCAAGCCCACCATGTACATGTCGATCCTGATGTTCGGCGAGCCGGGCGCGGAGATCATGTATCCGGACCCCGGCTTTCCGATCTACCGCTCGATGATCGAGTTCACCGGCGCAAAGCCGGTGCCGATCCCGGTGCGCGAGGAGAACGGGTTCGCGTTCTCGGCCGAGGAAACGCTCGGCCTGATCACCGACAAGACGCGGCTGATCATCCTGAACTCGCCCGCCAACCCGACCGGCGGCGTCACGCCCAAGGCCGAGGTCGACA